>CAZLRN010000274.1:0-6658 GCA_964561715.1 uncultured Spirochaetales bacterium | reverse complement strand
AAATCAAAGCCGAGATACTGAGTCAGCGCTAAGGTTCCCAGTAGCGATGTAAAGCTGCCAAACTGGGCTGCAGCTCCAAGAAGGGCCGTGCTGGGATGGGCAATAAGCGGGCCGAAGTCGGTCATTGCGCCCACCCCCATGAAGATAAGCAAAGGGAATATCGCGCTGTCTATGCCAAAGGCGTAGATCTGCCCGATAAATCCGTTGATACCCGCGATATCGGCAATGGGGATATTTGCCAGGATTCCGCCGAATCCGATAGGAAGGAGAAGCAGCGGCTCGTACTTTTTTCGGATGGCCAGGTAGATGAGCAGAAGGCCGACGAGGATCATCAGAAGCTGAGACCATGAAATGCTGGACAGGCCGGTTCTGTGCCACAGGTTGTTGAATGCTTTTAAAAAATTCATCGATGCTTTCCTCTTGAGATAGGTGTCTATCCTATTCGAAGGATAACCTGACCGGCGGTGACCGTGTCTCCCTGGGATACCTCGATCGAAGTTACCGTGCCGTCGGTGGGCGATTTGATGTCAGTCTCCATCTTCATCGCCTCCATCACCACGAGGGTGTCCCCTGATCTGACCGTGTCTCCCTGCCGGACTGAAATACGCACGATCGATCCCGGCATGGGAGCGGTCACATTATTTCCCTCGGCTGCCGTCACGGCTGCAGGACTCTGATGAGCCCCTGAAGGCTGGGCCTGGGGCTGACTGGCTTGAAGGACAGCCGAGCTCATGCCCTCTCGGACATCGACAGAGTAGCGGATCCCATTTACAATCGCTGTATTGCCTTCGATCAAGACGGAGTAAGGCGTACTGTTGACGGTAACGGTGTATCCCGCTTTGCCGTCTTCCTCTGTTTTTTTGGATTTTTTTCTGACGCCGAGGGTGGCTTCGCCTTTGAGGTAGGTGATGCCCTTCTCCTTGCAGGTGGCTGAGATGAAGATGTTCTCATCGGTTACCGGAAGAGCCGCCTCGTTGAGCATCTTTGTAGCAGCCTCAACCCCCTTTGTGGGATCCTCATCGTTGATCAACCGCGGACTCTTGGTGGTAGGCTCTAACCCCAACTGCTCCTGGGAAAGCTTCACAATCTCTGGATCAGGCGCCACAGGGGTCTTTCCAAAATATCCCAACACCATCTTTCCATACCCCTCGGCAATCTTCTTCCACTTGCCCATCATCACATTGTTAAAAGCCTGCTGAAAGTAAAACTGACTCACCGGAGTCACACTCGTTCCAAACCCCCCACGAGCAACAACCTCCTCCATCGCCGCTATCACATCGGGAAACCGATCAAGGATGTTGTTGTCACGCATCATCTGCGTGTTCGCCGTCAAAGCTCCTCCAGGCATCGGCGAGAAGGGAATCATCGGCTCCACCCGAGCCGCCTCCTCCAGATTCTCATACTCACTCATACATTCCTTGAAAACCTCTTCAGCCTCAAAAACCTTGTTGATGTCAATCCCTAAATCCCACTCCGTACCCCGTAAGGCATGCCACATCACCGCCACATCAGGCTGACAGGTCCCACCACTAACAGGCGCCAAAGAACAATCAATCGCCGTCGCCCCAGCCTCCAAAGCCGCCTTGTAACACAGAATACTCGTACCAGCCGTCTCATGGGTATGCAACCGTATCGGCGTCCCCCCAGGCAGCTTCTTCTTCGCCGCCTTGATCGTCTCATACACCACCTCCGGAGGCGCCGTACCAGAGGCATCCTTGAAACACACCGAATCAAAGGGAATACCCGCATCCAGGATGTTCTGCAGAGACTGCATGTAAAACTCAGGCGTATGCGCCCCCTTCAACCCAGGAGGCAAACCCATCAACGTCACACATACCTCATGCGCCAACCCAGCCTCCACTATGCACCGCCCACTGTAATCCAGATTATCCACATCGTTGAGAGCATCAAAATTACGAATCGTCGATATCCCATGCTTCTTGAACAACTGAGCATGCATCTTGATGATGTCACTACTCTGAGAATCCAACCCCACAACATTCACACCCCTACCAAGAGTCTGAAGATTCACATCCGCACCAGCCTTCTCGCGAAAGGTGTCCATCATCTCAAAGGCATCCTCATTGCAGTAGAAATACAACGACTGAAACCGTGCACCACCACCAACCTCAAAATGATGCAACCCAGCTCGAATCGCCGCCTCAAAAGCCGGCATGAAATCCGGCGTCAACACCCTCGCACCATATACACTCTGAAAACCATCCCTAAAGGCTGTTATCATCACATCAACAGACTTCTTACCCATTCTCTCTTCCCCTCACAAGATTTCTTAATCTTAGATTCCTATCTAGATTCCCATCCAAAGATTCTTGTCTAAAGATTCCTATCTAGCTATCGATTCTTGCTAAAGGCCTTGATGGCTGCCAAGGCAGCCGCTATTTCACTGTCCTTTTTTAGCACATCGCCTTTTGCCAACTGCTCATCCGGCAGGTGCAGATTGAACTTGCCAAGCAGAAAGCTTACCGATTTCAGTATAATCACGAGCAGTATCAGAAACAGAAAAACAACAGACATGCCCACGATCATCAATTCAACGCCCTTCAAGAGCATACGATATCCCCTCAATCGAAGATAATTGAGCTCACTTCCTCTGCCATTGAAAGTTTTTAGATGTTATAGCGATTCGCAGGACCTTGAAAGACCCCGACAAAAAAAATGATCAATATCTAGCAAATGATACAGCGAGGCCTTAGCTTTTTATAACGCAGAGGATATTCTCTTTTGCTACGGAGGCTCCAGGCTCGAAATGTATCTGAACAATTTCACCGTCGCAGGGAGCCTCAATACTATTGTGCATTTTCATGGCTTCGATGATGACAACGGGATCACCTGATTTGACCCTGTCCCCGATCTTCTTCTCGTATTTGACGATGACCCCAGGCATGGGAGCCCGAACAGCCGTTTCACCCTCTCCTACCGACGCAACCGAAGGCTCTTTAAGAGCAGGCTGAGCAGTGGGCGCTGCAGAGGAGGCTGCAGGCGCAGATTTCGCACTAGCAACCGCCCGTGGCGCGGCCGCCCGCGGGCCGGCTGCCCGCAGCCCGGCGCCCTCTTCGCCCACCTCTACTTTGAAATATTCACCTCCCACATAGACATGGAAGCTGCGAAGCCCTTCAGGTTTTGGAAGCACTTCCCCTATCGCGGTTTCCGCCTTTACCTCTGTTTTTTTGGATTTTTTTCTGACGCCGAGGGTGGCTTTGCCTTTGAGGTAGGTGATGCCCTTCTCCTTGCAGGTGGCTGAGATGAAGATGTTCTCATCGGTTACCGGAAGAGCCGCCTCGTTGAGCATCTTTGTAGCAGCCTCAACCCCCTTTGTGGGATCCTCATCGTTGATCAACCGCGGACTCTTGGTGGTAGGCTCTAACCCCAACTGCTCCTGGGAAAGCTTCACAATCTCTGGATCAGGCGCCACAGGGGTCTTTCCAAAATATCCCAACACCATCTTTCCATACCCCTCGGCAATCTTCTTCCACTTGCCCATCATCACATTGTTAAAAGCCTGCTGAAAGTAAAACTGACTCACCGGAGTCACACTCGTTCCAAACCCCCCACGAGCAACAACCTCCTCCATCGCCGCTATCACATCGGGAAACCGATCAAGGATGTTGTTGTCACGCATCATCTGCGTGTTCGCCGTCAAAGCTCCTCCAGGCATCGGCGAGAAGGGAATCATCGGCTCCACCCGAGCCGCCTCCTCCAGATTCTCATACTCACTCATACATTCCTTGAAAACCTCTTCAGCCTCAAAAACCTTGTTGATGTCAATCCCTAAATCCCACTCCGTACCCCGTAAGGCATGCCACATCACCGCCACATCAGGCTGACAGGTCCCACCACTAACAGGCGCCAAAGAACAATCAATCGCCGTCGCCCCAGCCTCCAAAGCCGCCTTGTAACACAGAATACTCGTACCAGCCGTCTCATGGGTATGCAACCGTATCGGCGTCCCCCCAGGCAGCTTCTTCTTCGCCGCCTTGATCGTCTCATACACCACCTCCGGAGGCGCCGTACCAGAGGCATCCTTGAAACACACCGAATCAAAGGGAATACCCGCATCCAGGATGTTCTGCAGAGACTGCATGTAAAACTCAGGCGTATGCGCCCCCTTCAACCCAGGAGGCAAACCCATCAACGTCACACATACCTCATGCGCCAACCCAGCCTCCACTATGCACCGCCCACTGTAATCCAGATTATCCACATCGTTGAGAGCATCAAAATTACGAATCGTCGATATCCCATGCTTCTTGAACAACTGAGCATGCATCTTGATGATGTCACTACTCTGAGAATCCAACCCCACAACATTCACACCCCTACCAAGAGTCTGAAGATTCACATCCGCACCAGCCTTCTCGCGAAAGGTGTCCATCATCTCAAAGGCATCCTCATTGCAGTAGAAATACAACGACTGAAACCGTGCACCACCACCAACCTCAAAATGATGCAACCCAGCTCGAATCGCCGCCTCAAAAGCCGGCATGAAATCCGGCGTCAACACCCTCGCACCATATACACTCTGAAAACCATCCCTAAAGGCTGTTATCATCACATCAACAGACTTCTTACCCATTCTCTCTTCCCCTCACAAGATTTCTTAATCTAGATTCCTATCTAACAATCGGAGTTTAGCGTATAGCTGATTCATCTGGTATGACTCTGATAGCCCCCGGTATCAGATACCTTTAGGTGAATCAGGTTTCTATTTGCTCTCAGATATCGGCCCTGTATGAGGGATCTCATCTGCATGATTCGCTTCCGACCGTACAGTGTCCAGGGGCTGGCAGCGAAGAGATATCGCGATGGCTCTGCTATAGGCTTCCGCTGGGCCTTCTCACTTTCCAGGAAGGCCATCACTCCCGATACGGCAGCTAGCTGCGTCTTTTTCAAGCTTCGCTCCTACAGCGGTATATTCCCATGCTTCTTTGGCGGAAGGGTTTCGCTTTTGGTCTTCATGACCTCGAGGGCTTCGATCAGTCTGATCCGGGTATCCCGCGGTCTGATGACCGCATCGATGTAGCCTCTGTTTGCGGCAATATAGGGATTGTAGAGGAGATTCTGATACTCCTCTATCTTCTCCTGTCGAGCCTTGGCCTGATCCTCGGCTGCTTGAATGTCCCGGCGATAGATGATATTTACCGCACCCTCCGCTCCCATAACGGCTATCTCAGCTGTAGGCCAGGCAAAAACCATATCGGAACCGAGGTGTTTCGAGCTCATTGCGATGTAGGCGCCTCCGTAGTCTTTTCTGGTAATGACGGTCAGTTTCGGAACTGTGGCCTCGGAGTAGCTCCATAGAAGCTTGGCGCCGTGACGAATAATGCCGCCCCACTCCTGCTCCGTTCCCGGCAGATACCCAGGCACATCCGCAAAGGTAATTAGAGGAATATTGAAGGCATCACAGAATCGAACAAACCGGCTGGCCTTGTCTGATGCGTTGATATCAAGGCATCCGGCCAGAAAGATAGGCTGATTGGCGATTATGCCGACGACCTGGCCGCCCAGGCGAGCGAAAGCGACGATAAGGTTCTGTGCATATTGCTCGTGGGGCTCGAAGAATATCCCGTCATCTACAACGGATCGGATGACCTCCTTCATGTCATAACCCGCGCGCGAATCGTCTGGAAGAAGGCTTTCCAGTTCGATGCAGCTTCGGCCCGGGTCGTCCGAAGGTTCCGTTGAAGGCGGATCCTCCATATTGTTGTTGGGCAAAAAGCTCAGGAGGCGCCTGATCTTTTCCATGGCGTCCTGTTCGTCCTCACAGGCAAAATGGGCATTGCCGCTCTTGATGTTGTGGGTAACGGCTCCACCCAGGTCCTCATGGCTCGTGCTTTCGCCAGTAACCGCCTCGATGACTGCCGGACCCGTTATGTACATGTAGCTGGTCTCTTTGACCATGAATACCCAGTCCGTCATGGCCGGAGAGTAGACGGCTCCTCCTGCGCAAGGTCCCATGATCGCAGAGATTTGCGGAATAACCCCCGATGCCCTGGCATTCCTGAAAAAGATGTTTCCGTAGCCGAAGAGGGCATCGATGCCCTCCTGAATTCTTGCTCCCCCTGAATCGTTAAATCCCACAATGGGAACCCCGGCTTTGAGCGCGAGATCCATGACCTTGCAGATCTTTCTGGCATGCATCTCGCCCAGGGATCCTCCACGGGAAGTAAAGTCCTGAAAAAACGCAAAGACTGGTCTTCCGTTGACGAGACCGTGTCCCGTAATCACCCCGTCAGAGGGAATGCTCTGTTTGTCGAGGCCAAAACTCGTGCTTCTGTGTTGGACAAACCTGTCGATCTCCTGAAACGTGCCCTCGTCGAAAAAGGCAACCCCCCGCTCTCGAGCCGTATTTTTGCCCTTTTCATGCTGTTTCTCTATCTGGTCGTCACCGCCCATCTGGAGGACCTCTGAATCACGTCTCTCCAGGTCGTCGATTCTGTCTTTGGCCGATGCCATTGTTCCCCTCTAATTCGAAACGGTAGGTACGGAAAGGTAAAGATTCAATGCTGCACAGGTTTCAAGAGAACTTACGTTAAGAAAATATTTTAAAAGAGTCAAGGTCGGGCCGTGCCCATAAGAATGGGCTTGGGCGTAGGAACGCCGTGCCCTGCGCTGCTCATAGGAATGAGCTTGGAATGCG
>CAZLRN010000273.1:0-6670 GCA_964561715.1 uncultured Spirochaetales bacterium | reverse complement strand
GTGAAAGTGTCCTCCAAGGCCAGCGGCGAGGTTACGGCTCTCTCCGTCGACGAGGGAAGCGCTGTCGAAAAGGGCCAAACCCTTGCCCAGATCGACCATGCCCTCCTGGATCTCGAGCTCGAACGGGCCAAAGCCGGTGTGGAGCTGGCCGAAGCCCAGCTCACGCTTCTACTGCAGGGCGCGAGAGAGGAAGACATCAGACAGGCAGAGGAATCCTTGAGACAGGCCGAGGAAAACCTTAAGGTGGCCAGGCAGGACAATCAGAGGATGAGCGAGCTCTTCGACGCAAAAAGCGTCACGAAAAAGGAGCGGGACGACGCCGAAGCGCGCTTTGTCGTTGCCCAGGCGCAGTGGAACTCCGCTTCCCAGGCGCTCAAGAAGCTTCAGAACCTCGCCCGGCCCGAGGAGATAAAGGCCGCCAGGGCACGCCTCCATCAGGCAAAAATCGCTTCCAGGATACTGGAGACAAATATAGAAGACTGCACGGTCGTATCCCCTCTCAGCGGCGTTGTGACCTATAAACTGGTGGAGCGGGGCGAGCTGGCTCGATACGGTACCCCGCTCCTTGTCATCTCGGACCTGGAGAAGGTCACCCTCAAGATCTACGTCAGCGAAAGCGAGCTGGGAAAGGTCCGAATCGGGCAGGAGGCCGAGATAAAGATCGATACCTACCCTAAGCGAAGCTTTACGGGGAGGGTGGTTTATATTTCCCCGGAGGCTGAGTTCACACCGAAGAACATCCAAACCCCGGAAGAGCGGACCAAGCTCGTCTTTGCGGTAAAAATCGAGTTGCCCAATCCTGATGGGATTTTCAAACCGGGTTTGCCGGCCGACGCTACGCTGTCGGAGGCAGAGAGCCGAAGTGCCGGTGCAGGCCCATGAGCGCTCTCGCACTCGAGGCGGAAAACCTGACCCGTGTTTTCAAAGACACGACCGCCGTCAGGGACCTAAACCTGTCGATAGCGCAAGGGGAGATGTTTGCCCTGGTCGGACCGGATGGAGCGGGTAAAACAACGACCCTGAAATTGCTTTCAGGGGTCCTCGAGCCTACGAGCGGGACTCTCTCCATCCTGGGAAGAGATCGCCGGAAGGAGCGCGCTTCGATCAACCCCCTCATCGGCTACCTCTCCCAGAGGTTCAGTCTCTACGAAGATCTGAGCGTCGATGAGAATCTGGAGTTCTTTGCCGAGATCCACGGCATCCGGGGCTTCAGCGCTCAGCGGGAGAGACTGCTGGATTTTACCAGGCTCAAGGCATTCAGGAGCCGCCTTGCCGGAAGGCTGTCCGGAGGAATGAAGCAGAAGCTGTCCCTCTCCTGCATCTTGATCCACACCCCCCGCATCATTTTCCTGGACGAGCCGACAACGGGAGTGGATCCCGTTTCCCGCAGGGAGTTTTGGATCATCCTCTCCACTCTGCTCGATTCGGGCATCACCATAATCATGGCGACCCCCTACCTGGACGAGGCGGAGAGATGCACCCGTGTCGGGCTGATGAACAACGGCCGCTTGATCATCGCGGACACTCCCGCCGGGATAAAAGCCAGGATGAAGGGCAGGGTGGTAGAGCTGGTGTGCGACACCCCGCGCAATGCCTTCCAGGCATTGCGTAGCGCGCCTTCCTTTTCGGACGTGCAGGCTTTCGGCGATCGGCTTCGCCTTGTGGTGGAGGATGACACGAGGTCCTCCCTGGGGTCCGGCGAAAAGAGTCTGGACGCGATCAGGGACACTATCGAGGATTTGGGGATACGGGTCCAGGGCCTCCGATTTACAGCTCCGACCCTCGAACACGTTTTCATATCGATTTTGAAATCAGAAAGGGGTGAGCCATGAGGCTAGTGAAAACGGTTGCCTTCCTTTTGTTGTTGAGCCTCGAGGTACTTTACCTGTTCCCGGAGTCCTCCGCGCCCGGCACGCTGGAAGAGTGCATCGAAATAGGCCTTTCTAGCAGCAAAATCATGCAGGAGGCGCTGATCTATACCCGGCTGATGAGAGAGAAGGTCGTCGAGGCGAGAACAGGCTTTCTCCCGTCGCTGACCCTTAGGGCGTCCTATCAACGCTTCAGCGAAACGGATCCCGCTTCGATCACCCTTCCGCCACCAGCTTCTGATTCCGTGGAGATCTCCCCGTTCATCGCTAACCAGTATTCCATCGGAGCTTCCCTCAGGCAGCCTCTCTTTGCCGGCCTCCATCTCTTGGGCAACGTGGATAAGGCGGGGGAGGCTGCGGAGCGGTCCCTATATGACAGCGAGACGGTGCGGCTGGATCTGATCTTCCAGATCAAGAAGGCCTACTATAATCTGGCCAGGGCCGTGGAATCTCAGAAGGTTATCGAAGAGAGTCTGAAGCAGATGGAGGCTCACCTGGAAGACGTGAGCAATCGCTTTGCCCAGGGACTGGCCACAAACCACGATGTTCTGAGCGCGGAAATGAGGCTGGCCGACACGAGGCTGCTTCGGATAGAATCGGAAAATGCCGTACAAGTGGCATCGATCAATCTCAATATCCTTCTGGGACTGCCCGCCAAAGAGAAAATCGAACCCGCTCTCCCGAAGCATCTCGAGGAGACCGGGCCGGAAGACCTCGATGCTCTGGTAGACGAGGCCCTCCGAAAGCGGCCCGAGTTGAAATCCGCGCTCTATCAGGTGCGGGAGAGCGAAGCCGATATCTCCATTGCTCGGTCGGGCTGGTATCCCAGGCTCGACCTTACGGGAGACTACCAGTACGCCAGGCCGAATCCCAGGATTTTCCCACAGCAGGACGTGTTCATCTCCACATGGGACCTCGGGATTTCTCTTTCCATCGATCCCGTAATGTTCGGTGCCGTTGCGTCAAGAACCAGGCAGGCCCGGGAAAACCTGGCCCGTACACAGACCGCCCTTGCCCGCCTGAGGGACGAAATAGGGATCGAAGTGATGGAGAGCTATCTCAGAACGGAAAAAGACGTCAAGGCCATAGAGGTGGCAGGCCTGATGATAGAGCAGGCGGCTGAGAGTCTCAGGATCACCAAAGAAAAATTCGCCTCCGGCCTCGCACGTCCCACCGAGCTCCTGGATGCAGAGGTGGATCTCCAGCAGGCTCGGCTGCGCCACACCGGGGCCGTGATCGACCACGAAATTGACCTGGCTGCCCTCCAACGGGCAACGGGCAGATAAGCAAAAGACTACACTGCACAGACGGTGGCTTTAAAACTGCAGAGAGGCGGGACAGAGAGCATGAACGACGTGGCCATTGAGGCGAGTGAGCTTACCAAGGAGTTTGGTTCCTTCAGGGCGGTGGACCGTCTCAGCTTCCAGGTGGAGAGGGGCTCTATCTTCGGGCTGCTCGGTGCGAACGGGGCGGGTAAATCCACCACAATCAGAATGCTCTGTGGTCTGCTCCGCTCCACATCGGGCGCAGCCACCGTCGGAGGGTACGACATCAACACCCAGTCCGAGGAAATCAAGAAAAACATAGGATATATGTCGCAAAGGTTCTCTCTCTATGAGGATCTGACGGTCAGGGAGAATATAAGATTCTTTGCCGGTATTTACGGCCTGAATGAGGCTCAGGTAGAGGAGCGGCTCGGGTGGTCGCGCCTCACAGGCGGCATCGAAAAATGGTGGACCCACGTTACGGGGGAGCTGCCAGTAGGCTGGAAGCAGCGCCTCGCCCTGATATGCGCGGTCCTCCACAGGCCTAGCGTCCTCTTTCTCGACGAGCCCACGGGGGGTGTAGATCCGCTTTCGCGGCGGGACTTTTGGAATATCATAAGCGAGCTCTCCATTCAGGGGACAACGATCATCGTGACGACCCACTACCTGGATGAGGCGGAGTACTGCGAAAAGATAGTCCTCTTGCACGTCGGAAGATTGATCGCCTGGGGCAGTCCGAAGGAACTCAAGGAGGGACACATGAGCCGGCCGCTTCTCGAGCTTCGATGCGAGGCGCCGGCGGCTGCCTTGAAACTGCTCATAGAGGAACCTTGGGTCCTCGAGGTCACCCTCTTCGGAACAAGCCTGCATGTCAGCGTCGATGACGAGGTGCAGGGCAGGTCGAAAATCGACGCCCTTCTGCAGGAACACCGAATCCGGCCCCACAGCATAGAGCCCATCAAGGCGTCTCTGGAGGATCTCTTTATTCACCTGATAGAGCGGCAAGCCGGAGAGACGGCGGCGCAGACTGCAACAGGGCGGCTCTCTTTGGGAGGGGTCCCATGAAGCTGCCACCGAGCCTGTTCAATATCAGGACCATAATCAGGAAGGAGCTTCGACAGCTCAGCCGGGACAGGAGGAGCCTGGCTGTTTTGCTGGCCCTGCCCCTGTTCCTGCTCACCGCTTTTGGCTATGCCATCACCCTGGACGTCAAACACATCGCGTTGGGAATCTACGATGCCGACAAGAGCAGCCGGAGCCGGGAATTCATTCAGATCTTCTCCCACTCGGAGTACTTCGACATAAAACTCCACATGGACAATCTATCCGATCTGGATCGTCTCATGGGCAAAGAGAGGATCAAGGCCGCCATTGTGATCCCCCCTGATTTCTCGCGCAAGCTGCTGAATGAGGACAATCCAGCGATACAGGTCATCGTAGATGGATCAAATGCCAGCGCCGCCGCCACAACGGCCGGCTACATCTCCGGGGCGGTCGCCGACTATTCCAGGCAGATCATGGTTCGGTCGCTGCTTCGAGGCGGAAGCGACTTGCTTGCCCCTCCCCTCGAGAGCCGCTCCCGCATCTGGTACAACCCGGAGCTTCGCAGCGCGCTTTTCCTCATCCCGGGACTCATCGTGCTCATACTCATGGTGACCGCCGTGGTTTCAACCTCCATGTCCATCGTCAGGGAAAAGGAAAGAGGGTCCCTGGAGCAGCTGCGCATTTCTCCGGTTAGGCCGGGGGAGCTTCTGATTGGCAAAACCCTGCCCTATCTCCTTCTCTCCCTTTTCGCCGCTGCGAGCATTCTGCTGGCCGGATCCGTGCTCTTCGGTCTGACCGTACGGGGCAGCCTCCTGCTGCTCTTTCTGGTAACCGTGGTATTTATCTTCGGCTCCCTCGGGCTAGGCATCATGATCTCCACCATCGCGGATAACCAGCAGGTGGCCTTCATGGTGGCCGTGCTCAGCACGATTCTGCCTTCGTTTATTCTTTCCGGATTCGTGTTTCCCATCAGGAATATGCCACAAATCATTCAGGCGGTGACCATGATCGTTCCGGCGCGGTACTATCTGGCCTGCATCAAGGAGATCATCAACAAAGGCGCCGGACTGAACGTTTTCTGGGTCCAGTTTGCAGGCCTGGTTGCCTACTCCGTCCTCATCCTGTCGGCCAGCATCCTGCGGATGAGAAGGATGTGGAGATAGAGACTGATGAGCAGAATACCCCATATCATCAAAAAAGAGTTCGGACAGATCAAACGGGACAGGAAGATGATCGGCATCATGATCATAGCCCCGGTGCTCCAGCTCGTCCTTTTAGGCTACGCCGCCAATCTGGATGTGAATGAGATCCCCATGGTCATCTACGACAGGGATAAAAGCTCGTATAGCCGTGAGTTCGTGGCCGAGTTTTCCAACAGCGGCTACTTCACCCTGGTCGAGCACGTAGAAGAATGGGATCAGGTGGACATGCTCATAGACAGCGGTCGGGCAGCCTTTGCGCTGCTCGTGCCCAAAGGCTTCGGCAAAAAAATCGAGGTGGGGGGGGCGGCGGAAGTCGGGGTTGTGATTGACGGCTCGGAATCCCTTCAGGCCACGGCTGGCCTCAACTACGCCTCCATGATCGCGAGCCGTTTCTCGAACAGGGTTCTGGTGTCCCGATTGAGCTCCTCCGGGGCCGACAGTCCCTCTCAGGTGGTCCCCGAAGTGAGGATCTGGTATAACCCGGACCTCAAAAGCCGGAACTTCATGGTGCCCGGCATCCTGGGCCTGCTCCTGATGGTCGTGACCCTGATGCTCTCTTCCCTGGCCATAGTCAAGGAGAAGGAAGTGGGCACAATGGAGCAGCTTATCGTTACGCCCATCAGGCCCTATGAGCTCATCATCGGGAAGCTTGTCCCCTTCACCATCATCGCCTTCGTCGACGTGGCCCTCGTGCTCCTGGTCTCCACCATCGTGTTCGGGATCCCCGTGAAGGGGAGCCTGCCCTTGCTCTTCGGCCTGTCCGGAATATTCCTCCTGACCACCCTGGGGCTGGGCCTGTTGGTTTCGACGATATCCCACAACCAGCAGCAGGCTATGATGACCGCCGTCTTTTTCGTCATGATGCCCATGCTCCTGCTCTCAGGGTTCGTTTTCCCCATCGAGAACATGCCCCCCTTAATCCAGCTCGTGACTTACCTCTTCCCCCTGCGCTACTACTTCATCATCATCCGGGGGCTTTTTCTCAAGGGGGTGGGTCTGGCCGAGCTCTGGGACGAAGCCCTGGTCATGTTCCTCCTCGGCCTGGGCATCCTCGCAATCAGCGTGATCAGGTTCCGGAAGAAACTCGACTAGAGAGTGAACGGCGACGTCCAGCTTACTAGTGTGCCTCAAAGGGTTCGACATGAATTGTCGCTTCCATCGCGAGTTCTTCGCGAATTGCTTCTTCCATTTCAGTCGCAAGCCGGTGTCCTTTAGCAAGGCTATCTCCATCGACGCGAATATGAAACGTCAGCTCCTTGTGACTGCCGTAATTATGGATATGCACACGATG
>CAZLRN010000272.1:0-6672 GCA_964561715.1 uncultured Spirochaetales bacterium | reverse complement strand
CTTTGTAGAGCCTGCCGCGGCTCACCATGTCCTTGTGTTTGACCGCTTCGGCGACCACAGCCGCTTCTTCGGCCAGCTCCTGCGGAACCACAACAACTGCGTCACTGTCAGCGACAATAATGTCTCCCGGTGCTACCCGAACGCCGCCACAGTGAATCACGTCGCCGATATGGCTCTCCTCGAGCCGCCCTATCACATGGGAGCAGCTCCTCACCGAGCACCAGACAGGAATCTGCTCGAGGCGGACCTCATCTGAATCCCGGCATGTCCCGTCTATGACGAACCCGTCCACCCCTCGTGCCGTAAAACGCAAGATGTTAGCAGAGCCCAGAAGGCCTGCCTGGGCTCCCCCGGCATCGATCACGAGGGCTGTATTTTCCGGGTAAGAAGTGACGCTTCTGCTCCACTCGTAGGCTTTGAGCTTGCTCAGGGTATCGAAGTACTCTTCCTTCGGCATCTTCGGCAGTGCTTTGTTCGTAGGTACGAGCCGTACCGTGTAGGCTCTGCCTGCGAACCAGGCTCCCGCCCAAACAGGGCGTATTTTCTGCGACATCACATACGTGTCGTAAAAGCCCAGACAATCCAAAGCATCCGAAACGTCGGCTGTCCTGAGCTTCTTGAAACGTCCCACTAATTTGTCACTCATTCTCAACTGCTCCTTTCATTGGCCGTGCAGCATGCACCACAGATCAATTTTATTACCGTTATAACAATTATAAATCGACGCTCTACAAGCGTGTCAAGCAGCATTATTTGTCGAGCACCATCACACCAAGTAAAAGACCACCGCTTCGGCGGCGGTGCGTCGCTACGACCGCTACAAAGCAGGTGGCTTCGAAACTGCAGTGAATGGCTGAAATGATATATCAGCCGGATCCGTCTGTCGCCGCAAACTGCAGGGGCGCATAGGGGTATACCGCCGCATTGGTTCCTGAGCCGTGCCTGTCGCAGAGCTCGGCCAGCACCTCTCCCCAGTTGCGGCACCAGCTCACCTTCTCGGACGGGACCAAATCCAACCGATCGTATTTGGAGAGACTGGGAGTCATCACGAGGAGGCGGCTGACCTTATCCAGTCTGCGGTTCAATCGGTCAGGATTGTATTTCCGTCCGCCATATCCGGTTCCGAATCGGCTCGAAAGCTGATGCAGGTTCTGCCCATCCTCCGAGTGGACGATGAAGACGACGTCTCCCCCTTCCTTCAGCGAAGGATCGACGCACCACTGGCATCTCCCCATCTGACCTTCGTCGGGATAGCTGTTCGCGACCACGACATCCGCGTCTTTGGCCATTTTCGTCGCATACATCTTACGGGCGAGCTCAGCTCCAACCCTATGCTCCTCGACTAAATCTCCGGCAAAGAGCCCGATCACTTCGCGACGATTGTTGATCACCGCATCCACCTTGAAGTGAAGTCCCGCCAGCCTGGCTGCCTCCTCGATGTCCAGACGGAACTCGTTTTCGTCCAGCTTGTTGACATCGCGGTTTGGCTTCATTTTCGTGTGGTGATGCTCGATCGTGTCGATACCGCAAACCCCCGGAAGGATGATCTTGCCGCCGCCGCCAAAGCCCGCAGCGCCGTGAGGAAAGAGGCTGCCAATAGCGACTCGAAGATCGCAGGAGGCGAACTCACGGTTGACCTGGACAGGTGTGCCGCGGCTCGTTGTTCCGACATCGACGAGATTCTCCCAGATACTGTGGTTGTATACGGGATACCTCTCCACGATCTCTTGGCCCAACTTGGCGACAAACTCCCGGAACGTCAAAAACCGGTGGGTTCCCGGGGCGCAGATGAACCGGATCTGCTCATCTTTTATGCCGCCGTTGTGAAGCTCCTCCAGCACATAGGGAACAATCACGCTGGTCGGGGTAGGTTTGGGAATGTCATCGAAGAGAATGCAGACCTCGGTCTTGCCCTTTGCAAGCTCGCTCAGTTTCGGGCTTCCGATCGGATTTTGGAGCGCCTCGCGCATCTCTTGATCGCTCAAAGCAGGACGGTCGTGCCCTGCCATGAGACAGGCCTGTACCTCCCAGCCGCCCGGAAACACCAGGTCGATCGTCTCGTCGCCGAAAAACGCATTGATACGCATCGATACTCTGTTCGTCGCCATCTGCCTCACCCTCTAACTGTTGTATAGGATTGTAGGGGAAAGAGTAGTATACCAGAGACCTGCCCGTCAACGGATATCTCGCTGGGAGTGATAGATTCACACTGGCATTGTTCGCTTGGCGTAGGTCCTTCCGACTTCTGCCGCTTTACCTTCAGGCCCGCCGGCGCTGATTCTAACGCCTTCGTCTATTTTTTGAGCCGCATCCTCCGGGGTCATGCCATCCAAAAAGGCTATTCCCTCCGATCGGCAGGCGCGAAAGACTCGACTCCGCGCCTCTAGTAGCTCCGGAGGATAGGGCTTATCCGGGATCGCGCTATAGCCAAAAGACATGGCCATATCGCCGGGCCCCCACTCGGCGAAGGCGATTCCTGGAATCTTCAGCGTCTCTTCGACATTCTCCAAAGCTCGCCTGTTCTCGATCTTCAATCCCAAAGTAAGCTCACCCTGGGGATTGAGAGGCCAGGGATCGGCCTTATCCAGGTACTCCTCGACGGAGACACCCCAAAAAGGAGCTGCGGAGGCTTGACCCGCCGATCCTCTGCGGCCCTGCCCAAGGCCTCCTTGGGATCCCTCCTCGACCCCCAAGCTCTGAAAGGGATACCTGCAGGATTCGACAAAGGCTCTCACAGCACAGGGTGTCGCAGCATGACAGAGAATGATTCCGTGCACCCCCCTTGCCAGAATATGCCTGAACTGCCCGGCATTGGCCCGTATAACCTCCTCGCTTGCGCCATCTACCGGTACTTCTACGATGATCCCGGGTGTTCTGTGCCCGCTGTTAGTGGGCCCGCCGTCGACCAATCCCCGCATAAACTCACCCAATCCCGCCAGATCGAAGGTCCCGTGTTCCATTCCGATATTGATGTAATCGGCCCAGGTTTTAGCCATCTCCCGGCCTGATTCATAAGTGAGGACTGCCCCCGTGTGGCTTCCGGTGTAGTAAACCGGCTGATCCTGCTCGAGCAATTCAATTATCTTGTTGATCCGATTCGGCATCATTCCCTCCTGCCTGCAACGTGACATGAGCTCAAGTACACATGGTCTCGTTGCAACCTACAGAGGCTCAATAAAGGTGTCAAGCAGTCCAATTCGATCCCTCGCCTGGGAAGTGCGGTGAAAGAACGGTCCTTGACAGCGAGAGATTATGTGGCTATATTTTCCCTTAATTTTTGAAGAGATGAATAGAATCGGCAGTGGATCGAAAGACATTATTACTCCTCCCATTCAAGACGATAACATCATTAGCGGGATAATTATCATTATTATTGGCTCACTCAGGCGCAAGACTTAAATGGTCTGAAACCATCAGTCTTGAGCCGTGGGTTTTTCCAAACACACGGCTTTTTTTTTGCAGGAGAAGTTGATGCGGGAGCTTTCGATACAGGAGCGGGACGATGGCTGAAAAGAATCAACGGCTTATAGAGATCATGGACTCCACCATGAGGGATGGTGAGCAAATGCAGGACGGAAGCTTCACCTCCTCCGAAAAACTTACCATTGCGCGCATGCTCATCGAAGATGTGAAAGTGAACAGGGTGGAGGTCGCCAGCGCCAGAGTCAGTCAGGGCGAAGAAGAGGCGGCCCGGCGCGTGCTGGAGTGGGCCAACGAGAGCGGCTACGCCGACAGAATCGAAATTCTTGGGTTTGTCGATGGCACCCGTTCCGTGGATTGGCTGACCGGTGTCGGAGGCAGGGTCATGAATCTTTTGGCCAAGGGTTCATTGAACCATCTCTCCAAGCAGCTCCGAAAATCTCCAAAGTCACATTTGGCTGATATTCACAAGACAATACAGGCGGCCGAACGGGCGAATATCGCATGCAACATCTATCTCGAAGACTGGTCCAACGGAATGCTGAACTCTCCCGACTACGTCTACAGCCTTCTCGATGCCCTCAAAGAGACTCCGATCAAACGTTTCTATCTTCCAGATACACTGGGAGTGCTCTGTCCCAGCCAGGTCAGGCAGTTCATCTCGGATCTGGTCGCCCGCTACCCCGAGCTCTATTTCGATTTTCACGGACACAACGACTACGGGCTGGCCACGGCCAATTCCATTGCCGCCGTCGAGGCTGGCGCCAGAGGAATACATGTTACGATCAACGGGGTGGGCGAACGGGCCGGCAACACGCCTCTGGACGAAGCCGTTGTGGCTATCCATGATTTTCTCGGCATGAAGACCACAATTGACGAAAAAAAACTCTGCCACCTGAGCGAGACAGTCGAGATCTTCTCGGGACGGCAACTGGCGGACAACAAACCTATTAGCGGGGCCAACGCGTTCACTCAAACGGCCGGAATCCATGCTGACGGAGACAGAAAAGCCAACCTCTACGCCAGCAGGCTGCTGCCGGAGCGCTTCGACAGGCGGAGGCGGTACGCTTTGGGAAAGCTCAGCGGCAAGTCCAATTTGGAATACAACCTCAGAGAGCTGGGAATCGAGCTGAGCCCTGAGCAGAAGAAGCTGGTTCTCGATCGCATCGTGAAACTGGGCGACCGTAAGGCCAAGATCACCCAGGACGACCTGCCCTATATCATCTCGGACATTCTGGAAACTCCGCAGGACCGGAGGTTCATCATCCGCTCCTGCGTCGTGGTTTCGAGTCTCGGCTTAAAGCCTATGGCCACCGTCAAACTCGCCTACCGGAGAAAAGACTCCGACCAGTACGAAGAATACGAAGAGAGCGCCCAGGGAGACGGAGGGTATGACGCCTTCATGCACGCCGTGAGACGAATCGCCGCAAGACTCAAGATACCCTGCCCCTCCCTCGCGGATTACAAGGTGAGCATACCATCAGGTGGTATGTCCGACGCCCTGGTCCAGTGCTCCATCACATGGAGAGACGACACTACCTTCGTAACCAAGGGAGTCAATCCCGATCAGGTGATCGCTGCGGCGGAAGCCACGGAGAAGATGCTCAATATCGTGGCAATGAAGCATTGACGATCCGTCCCGGCGGAGGCGCTGCTGATTGCAGAGGATTTCATAGAACTCAGCACTGCCAAAACTTCTTCAGCCTGAGCATATGCAGCCCCCCGCTCCCTCATCTATAGATACTGCATGCTTCGATTCGCTTCCTTGACAACTGGTCACAGCGCCTTTATGATATTTTGATCGTTTAGCAAGCAATCCTTAAAATGAACGGAGGTAACAGTATGAAACAAGCATTTGCGATTTTCGTCCTCCTGGTTACCGCTGGCCTGTTGTTTGCCAGCGGAGGGCCCAAAGAGGCGGCCAAGCAGGAGCCGGTAACGATCCGACTGCTCACCTATTGGAACAAGGCCGACCCCTACACCCCCTACTATGAGGAAGTTGCGGCTCAAATGGAGAAGGACTTCCCCTACCTGACCCTGAACAACGAGGGCTACGAGAGCGCAGCCGCCCGTGACAAGTACGCGGTGGAGTTTGCGTCCGGGTCTCCTCCGGATCTCACCTTTGTCACCGAGAACGTAGCCCGGGAGTACACCAAGCAGGGCCTGCTCCTGGACCTATACCCCTTCGTGACCGCCGACCCGGAGTGGAAGGACTACTACACCACAGGAACGTGGAATGCATATGCCGGTAGCGGCAAGATGTTCTACTCGCCCATGCTCACCAACTACGGGTCCATGATGTACAACAAGCGTGTTCTGGCCAAGGCCGGTCTTGCGGCGAAGCCCGCGGAAGAGTGGAAAGAGCTGATGAGCTATATCGGCAAGATCCGCTCGGCCGGCATCGATCCGTGGCTGACCGGCGGCAAGGAGTTCCGCTGGGCGTGGCTGGTGGCTCAGATGATGGAGCGCACATCGGGTGTGGATACGATGCGGGAAATGGCCATCGGCAGCAAGATCACCGACTGGGACGTCCCCGAGAATGGCTTCATCCAGGCCATGGAGCTGCTTGATCAAGCGGCAAAGGCCAAGGCCTTTCCGGCGGACGTAAACTCTCTCCCGCGCCAGGTCGGCTATGGCATCTTCGCCAAAGACGGCGGTGCCATGTGGTACGAGGGCTCGTGGATGATCGGGTCCTTTACTCAAGCCAGCGGCGATGATAATTTCGACGACGATGTCATGATGATGGGTCCCTTCCCCAAGGTAGCAGGGGCCAAGGGTGATCAAGAGGCTGGGGTCTCCGGACCAATTGGCCTTGTGATCAGCTCCAAGATATCCGACGAGAAGCAGCGCCTTGCGCTGGAACTCTTAAAGCGGCTGTGCTCGAGCAAGTTGCTCACGCGGTTCTTCGTGGAGAATTCGCACCCAACCGTAATGAAGCTCATCGATCCGGACTGGAGCAAGGTCTCTCCGCGGCTGAGAGAACAGATGGAGCTCTACGGGAAACTTGACAAGGTCATACCCCCGAATGACGTGCTCTTTGCGCCGGCTGTAGATAATGCGATCAAGAAGGTGGCCGCGCCGGCCGTCGTTGCCGGAACAATGACTCCCCTGCAGGCTGCCGAGGAGGTCAAGCGGAGGGCGGAAGCCTACTTCAAGAAATAGATTTCAAAACAGAAAGGGGTTCAGGATGCCAATCCCGGACCCCTTTCATACCTCGACACACAGCGTGAGGTTCAATTGGCAGCCAAGACC
>CAZLRN010000271.1:0-6684 GCA_964561715.1 uncultured Spirochaetales bacterium | reverse complement strand
CTCCAATACCCTGTACAATTCGTCCCACGATAAAGAGAGACAGATTCGTGGCGACCATAACGAGAATCGTGCCGGCCAGAAATACGATAATCCCAAAAATGAGCAGACGTTTTCTGCCCAGGATATCTCCCATTCTGCCGTACAAAGGCATCAACATCATAAAAGGAAGTGATTGGGCTGTAACGAGCCAGGCTGTCAGATCCGCCTCGATTTGAAAACCTCTGCGAAGAGCAGGGAGGGCTACCGAGAACATTGATCCGCTTATGATGATCAGAAGAAGTGGAACCATCAACGATACCGTGCTCAACGGCGATTTCTCACGATTGCTCAAGGGCTTTGTCCTTTCCTTCGGTACAGAAAAACCTCTTAACACCTCTTCTACAAATCTTCGCAGTTTGGAAGGTAAGGTGTATTATTGAAGCGAAAAGAATATACCTATCGCATCCGCTATTATTTTTCAAGGAGCACATCTGAGCAAGCAGTTCTCCAGCACTCCGGTAACAGTAATTCTCGGCGTCCAACTGAGGCGCCATTTCGAATCCAGGATTTCTTTGGGAATGGGGTGGTTTAGGTAAGCAATGGGGTGATTGAGGTGAGCGTTGACTGCAAAATCCATTCTGAGATAGTCTGGCACGACTGGATTCAATGCGACGAAGGGAGATGAGACGTGCGCGTCGCATGTGATATCGGGGGAACCTTTACTGACCTGACATATCTCGATCCGATGAGCGGCGTGGCGGGCGTGGTCAAGGTCTCCACGACACCTGGAGACTTTGCAGAGGGAGTTGTGCTGTCCCTCCTGAAAGCGAGCTTCGCTGCGGCCGATACCCAGTTCTTCGTGCACGGTTCGACTCTCATTATCAATGCGCTGACCGAGCGCAAGGGCGTCAAAACGGGTCTGATTACGACGAAGGGATTTCGGGATGTCCTGGAAATCGGGCGAGCCAACAGACCGGATATCTACAACATGTACTACAGCAAGCCCAAACCCTTCGTACCGCGGTACCTGCGCCTGGAAATCACAGAGCGGATCGACTACAAAGGCAGAGAGCTGGTTCCGCTGGATGAAGCCGAAGTCAAAGCTGCGGCACAGCGATTCAAAAGCGAAGGCGTCGAGGCCGTGGCGGTGTGTTTCCTGCACTCCTACGCCAATCCTGACCACGAGATTGCCTGCAGGGCGATCATCAACGGGATCTTGCCGAAAATCCATGTTACCCTTTCTCATCAGATCACCCAGGAATGGCGCGAGTACGAGCGAACGAACACCGCTGTGCTGAATAGCTATGTCCATCCCATCGTCCGAAACTATCTGGAAAGCCTGGAGAAGAGCCTGAAAGAGTTGGGGATGCCGGGTTCGGCTCTTCACGTGATGCAGTCCAACGGGGGCAGCGCTACCTTTCAGTCCGGAAAGGCCACACCCATCAACCTGGTAGAGTCGGGACCGGTAGCAGGAGTCATAGGCGCCTCTCAGCTTGGGCAGCTTATGGGAGAGCCGAATGTTATTTCCCTGGACATTGGCGGCACAACGGCAAAGACTTCGTTGATCGAAGGCGGAGAGCCCAGAGTTACGACCGAATATCGAATCGAGGGACGCCGTGATTTCGCCGGATACCCTATACTGGTTCCCACCGTGGACATAGTCGAAATCGGCGCAGGCGGCGGCTCGATCGCGTGGATCGATAATGCCGGAGCGCTGAAGCTGGGGCCGATGAGCGCAGGAGCGGACCCCGGACCGGCCTGCTACGCCCGGGGGGGTGACAAGCCAACGGTCACCGATGCCAACGTGCTGGCGGGCCGCATCAATCCAGAATACTTCCTGGGGGGGGAAATCTCTCTGGACGTTCGGAGAGCCGAGCAAGCCATGAAGCCCATAGCTCGAGCCTTCGAGGTCAGCGTCGAAGAAGCATCCATGGGAGTCATTCGAATGGCCGATGCGGGCATGATCAATGCTCTGAAACTCGTATCGGTGCGTCGCGGCTACGATCCTCGGGACTTTGTTCTCATTGCCTTTGGTGGCGGCGGCGCGATGCATGCCGGAGCCCTGATGCGTGAGCTTCGGGTCAGGGAGGTCATCATCCCCGACAAACCGGCGGTCTTTTCTGCCTGGGGCATGTTGATGACGGACCTTCGACACGACTACGTCCGAACCTCGATAAGCCGTATGGATCAGATGACATCCGAGCATCTCACTGCTATCTGGGCCGCAATGGAAGCTCAGGCGCTGAAGGACATGCGAGCGGAAGGGATAGCGGAAGACGAAATAACCTTTCAGTATTTCACCGACATGCGCTACCTCGGACAGGAACACACGGTCAAGATCCCGCTGAAATCCGGCCGAATCGACGGGGAGCTCATGGACGACATGGAGGAGCGCTTCCATGAGCAGCATGAGCAAAATTTTGCCTTTCGGCTGAGCTCGGCTATCGAGCTCGTAAACTACCACATGATAGCCTACGGCAGCGTAAAAAAAGCCGAAATCCCAAGGATCCAGGAGAGCAGCTCGAGCCTCGACCAGGCTCTCAAGGGCCGGCGTCGTGTCAATTACGACGAGTTGGGATATCACATGAGCGCCATCTACGAGAGGGATCTGCTTCCGTTAGGTATTGCCGTTCCAGGACCTCTCGTTGTAGAAGAACCGAGCTCGACGACGGTTGTCTTTCCCGATCAGCAGATGACCAGAGACGACTATGGATTTCTGCATATCGAAATGATCGGCAAATGAAAGGGATGAGAGACTGAAAGGGATGAGAAACAGCCTGACGGCAGAGGCTTGCGGCTTTTTCCGATGGCGGTCCCTTGCGGCTTGTTTGAATTTCATGGAGGGAAAATGAAGAGGCAGGCACTCGACCCCTTCACGCTGGAGATCATAAAAGAGGGGCTGATCTCCATAAGTGATGAAATGTTTGTCGCTACCCAGCGCACCAGCATGAGCACCATCATATACGAGGTACTCGATTTTGCGGTCGGCCTCACGGACGACAGGGGGCGTCTTATCACGCAGGGCAACGGTGTGACCTTTTTCCTGGGGACCCTCGACTTTGGAGTGCTGAGCGTGCTTGAGAAGCATGGCAGGGAGAACATCGAGCCGGGTGACATCTTCATTACGAACGATCCCTACGGTGGCGGTGGTACGCACCTCTCTGATGTGTCTATCATCTCCCCCATTTTTTATAGAGACAGGCTGGTCGCCTTTGCAGCCAACAAGGCCCACTGGACCGAAGTGGGTGGGATGGCGCCGGGCAGCTGGACCACCAATGCGACAGAGGTATACCAGGAGGGGCTTCAATTTCCATGCATCAAGCTTTTCGACAAGGGCAGGCCGATCGAGAGCCTCGTTGACCTCATAAGGGCCAATGTCCGTACTCCGGATATGAGCATAGGCGATATGCACAGCCAGGTTGCCTCTGTACGGGTGGCGGATCGCCGCTTTAAGGACCTCTGCGACAGGTACGACTTCGATGTCGTTAGCAAGGGAATAGATGCCCTTCTGGACTATGGCGAAGAGCTGACTCGCAAGGCGTTGGAAGAGCTTCCAGCCGGTGTCTACGAAGCGGAGGATTACATCGACGATGACGGCATCGGCAACGGTCCGTTCAGGGTATGTGTAAAGGTGACGATAGGCGAGGGGAGGCTCGCCTGCGATTTCACCGGCTCCCATGGACAGGTTCCAGGACCGATCAACTGTACATACACAGGACTCTGCTCTGCAGCACGTGCCATCCTGATCTCTCTAACCGACCCATCGATACCGGCATCGGAGGGATGCTTCCGCCTGCTCGATGTCATATGTCCCGAAGAGACGATTTTTACGAGCAGCCGTCCGGCTGCCGTCTCCACCTATTGGGAGACGACCCTCTACGCCGCCGACCTGATCTGGAAGGCTTTGGCGCCTGTTCTTCCGGACCGTCTGCCGGCAGGTCACTTTCTGAGTGTTTGCGGTACCACGATAGCCGGGCTGCACCCGGACACCGGAGAGCTCTTCCTGCTCGTAGAGCCGCAGGCCGGAGGCTGGGGAGCTGGAGCCGACAAGGACGGAGAGAATGCCCTGGTCTGCATCGCCGACGGTGAGACTTACATCATTCCGGTCGAAGTTTGTGAGACCCGCTACGGCGTGATGGTGGATCAGTACGCCCTCGATATCGCCGACGGCGGAGCCGGAAGGCTCCGGGGTGGCCGCGGGCTCGTACGCGACTATCGCATAACGGCCAACGAAGCGACGTTCACCGGCACCTTTGGGCGACACAAGTATCTTCCCTGGGGAATGGCCGGCGGCAGCGAGGGCTCGCGCAACTACTCCCAATTCTTCTTCGCCGACGGTCGTCCTCCCGAAGTCCGGGGCAAGACTGCCCAGTATCGCCTCAAAAAGGGGGATGTCGTCCGTCTGGTGACCGGCACGGGAGGAGGATACGGAAATCCCCTGAAACGTCCCACCGCAAAGGTACGCGATGATGTGAGGAATGGCTATGTTACGCTGAAACAGGCCGAAGAGCAGCACGGGATCGTTTTGGATCCTGGGACGCTCGAGGTGGTGAGGATCTCAGAGCGCCGCAAGCACGCCTGAGAGGACCGAGAGGCTGCATCCCACCGCGAGGGGGAGGACATCGTCGGCTATCAGAACCTCACATTGGTCTATCTTTCCCGATAAACCACTCTTCTTTGATCGGACTTTGTACGCTTGATTTGCGAGATGAGTTTGGATAGTTTCTAGAGGGGTCGAATGAAACATGGGCTGGTGCGTGGCTCATTTTGCTGTTTGTCTTTGAGCATTGACTGAGGTTTGAAATTGAAGAGAGAGAGAAAGGTCTACGACTTTAGCCTGAAGAGGGTAAAGACGAAGCTTGTGTCTGTCTTGAAACGGGGGACCGATGGAGCGACCCGCGGCTCTACCCTGGCGGACCTGGTCGCCGCAACGGGGCTTCCGCACTTCCAGGTGCAGCAGGCAATCAAGCACGTCTGCGACGAGTACAGAGGGCACCTCAGGGTCACCGAGTCCGGTGAGATCCTCTACTACTTTCCGTACGGCATGAAATCCACCCAGCGGGGCTTTGTCCCTGGTGCGAAGCGCTTTTTTGGCAGATTGATAACGGCGGCCGCCGCACTTTTCTCTCTCCTCTTCAAGGTCTGGATCATGCTCATGTTAGTGGGGTATTTTTTGCTTTTTTTGGCTCTCCTTCTCGTCGCTTTGCTCGCTTCAGTCGTAGTGATCGTAGGAGGAGGCAGACGTGAGGGTCGATCAAGAGGAGGCGGCCTGTTTACTTTTTACTTTTTCATAAGAATCTTTGAGCTCTTCACCTGGATCTGGTTGTACAGTGGTGCAGGCAGATATAGGGGCACGAGAGAAAAAAAGAAACCGCTTCATCGCTCGGTGTTTGCCTACGTTTTTGGCGACGGAGATCCCACAGAAGACTGGGAAGGCACCCAAAAGAGAGCCGTCATTTCGGCACTGCGAGGCATGAAAGGCGTTATTACTCTTGAGGAGCTCATGGTTCTGACGGGGCTGAATCCGATCGATGCTCAGCAGTATATGAATCGTCTTCTTCTCGAACAGGAGGGAGAACCGTCTGTAACCGACGATGGTACCTTGATCTACCTCTTTCCGTCTCTTCTTGGTTCCGGGCGAGAGAGAAGCGATGCTGGAGCCGAGGGTTTGCCTCTTTTGCGTGCGCCGAGGAGAAAGCCGGTCGCCTTCAATGCCAACGAGCCAAGAACCAACCGATGGATCACCTTTTTCAATGGATTCAACCTTCTCTTCGGATTCTATTTTTTCTACTTCGCGATGACTAATCCCGAGCCTGTTATGGAGATTGTTCGCGGCGTGCAGAGGTTTCAGATAGATCTATCGTTTCTCTATCATTATCTTAGCGGCCTTTTGTACTCGCTGAATATCGAGCCGGCGGTCATGATCATTTTCATCGCTCTGGGTATTGTTCCGCTGGTGTTTTCGTTCCTCTTCTTTCTCACTCCTTCTTTTCTAAAAGCAAAGAACCGGAAGAGAAACGAGAGCATTGAGCTGGAAAACTTAAGAAAGAGCGCTTATCTGCATATCCTTTCGAATCCCGACGGTGTCCAGGCACAGGAGACCCTATCGACTCATATGCAGGATCCCAGCGCTAGCCCGTTGGAATCGGAGCGCTCCCAAAGGGCGGATCGCGTTTTGACTGGAATACTCGATGAGTTTGCCGCCTTCAAAGCGGGGAATATCGAAGAGAAAGAAGACGGCACCCATGTTTACAGCTTTCCCGAGCTCGAACGAGAGCTCGCGGATCTTCAGGAGTATCGGAGCTCAGTGGATTTGAAGCAGTTCGACCTGGGCGATACGGTCTTCGACTCCGGAGAAGACCAATAAACCGGCTCATTCCGGCTCCAGGGCTCGGCGTCTAGACTCGATCAGCTCTCTACCTGACGGAGCGGACGATTTCGCCGATGAGCCCCTGCTCGTCCCGCTGCGGAGGTCCGGATCCCACCCGGCTTACGGCGATGTCCAGAGAGGGTATGACGTAGCACCGATTCGAACGATATCCGGACATCGCGTAAGCACCCCTAGGAAGATCCGGCCATCGGCGCCCCTCCGTATTCACCTCTTATGATAACTCTAGCGACAATCTCAGGAACTCGCAGGAAAGAAGGAGCAAAGATTTGTGTAGAATACGATGGTCAGCAGCATCCTGCTAAAAGGAATACCTG
>CAZLRN010000270.1:0-6705 GCA_964561715.1 uncultured Spirochaetales bacterium | reverse complement strand
GGCGAGCAGGGCATAGAGATCGTTCGCGACGAGAATCCCGACGTCGTGCTCCTGGACATCAACCTGCCCGACATAGACGGCCTCAAGGTGCTGGAGCAAATCATGGCCATCCCTGCTCCGCCCGCCGTGGTAATGCTGACCGGCAACTTATTTTAACAACTTTTTCCTAGAATAATACCTATCAACGATGTTGGAGGGCTCAATATAGAAACTCAATCCTCGATCTGAAATCGCCTCAGCATCTTTATAACAGAGCTTGCCGTCTTCAGCGTCTTATTTGACACATGAAAGGAAGTTAAGCTAGATTGCCCAGTTCGCAAACTTTTACATCTCTTCTACTGCTCCGTTACCCTTTTCAAGTATTGGGCTCACTCTTTGCGGTGGCTTCTTTTTTCACTTTCACCCCATAACGCCTTCCACCGCCCCTCAATCTCGGGTCCAGTAGGTCTCTCACCGCATCACCAAACATATTTACACCATATACCGTAAAAGCCAGGGCAACACCAGGCCATAGAACCATCCACGGTGCCCGGAACATATAGCTACGCCCCATGCCACTGAGCATACTTCCCCAGCTTGGAGTAGGAGGAGGGATACCAAAGCCGAGAAAGCTCAGGCTTGCCTCAACCAGAATAATAGACGGTACCCGATGGGTGAACAGGACAAGTGTGGGAGCCATGATATTGGGCAGGATATGTCGAGTAAGTATTCTGATGTTAGAACAGCCAATAGCCCCCGCCGCCTCCACATATATATTCTCCTTGATGCCGATGACAGCGCCTCTTATCACCCTGGAGCCGGTAACACCCCATGTTAGCCCCATAACAATAATTACCTGCCATATACCTGGCCCGATGATGGTAATTATGACCATCATGAGAATCAGACTAGGAATGCACATCCATGCATCAATGAACCTCTGCACTATAAGGTCAAGTTTACCGCCGAAGTATCCGGTCACAATACCCACAATTACAGAGACAATCGTTGCCACAGTAGCGCCAGCCAAGCCAACAATCACCGAGATACGAGCCCCGAAGATGACGCGGGAGAGCGTGTCTCGTCCTACGTTATCTACGCCCAACGGAAATTTGGCTGATGGTGGTTCCAAGAATTTCCCTACCCAAGTTTCATTCATTCCATATGGGGCAAGGAAATCGGCAAAAATGCCGGTGAAAAGGAGGAGCAGGGTTATTATCCCACCGATGGCACCAAGTGGCTTCTCCTTTACCAGCCTTATTAAGAAATCAACCAGCCCTGAGCGTCTATATGTCTCGGTCACTCTCCCTGATGAGCTATCAGCCACACCATTACCCCCAATTCATTTTTTATACTGGACCCTGGGATCTAAATAGGCGTAGGTCAGGTCAACTATTAGGTTGGCTAGCACCAGGATAGCTGAAAAAAGAAACATTATTCCGTTAATCACCGGGCAGTCTCTGTGTTGGACAGCATCTATTAACAGGCGACCCATCCCGTGTAGTACAAATATCCGCTCTATAATAACCGTACCCCCGAGCAAGAAGGGCACCTGAAGTCCTATCATGGTGATAACAGGGATTAGCGCATTCTTCAGAGTATGCCTTAGGACGATTACCCTTTCCCCGAGCCCTTTTGCCCAGGCCGTCCTGATATAATCCTGCCTCAGAACTTCCAGCATCATGCTGCGAGCCATCCTCATGGTTACTCCAGCCAGAGCCATACCCAAAATGATAGCCGGGAGTATGAACATCCTCAGGTTGCCTATCGGATCTTCAGTAAAATGGACAAGCATTATGGGCGGCATGTAGCCCCACCATATTGCAGGGAAAACAATTACCAAAGTCCCCAACCAGAAGCCAGGGACGGAGACACAAAATATGGCAAAGCTACGACCTATATAGTCAATCCATTTATCCTGCCGTAACGCTGAAAATATGCCTATAGGTAAGGCTATTAGTTGGCTTGCTATTAGCCCCATGACGCTAAGCTCGAGGGTTACTGGCCATGCACTGCCCACTAAATCGCCCACGGGAACACCCCTCCACCAGGAGCGCCCAAGGTTGCCCTGGAAAAGACCCGCGTACTCACCGTTTTGATCTCTAGCTACTCCCAGCCACCGTGCATACTGGACATGAACTGGCACATCCAGGCCCAGTTGGCGCTTGAGCGTAGCTCTGTCGATTTCTATGTCTCCAGCTGATAGTACGTCTATTATGTCGCCTGGAAGAATGGTCATTATGAAGAAGATTATTAGACTGACCAGGAACATAGTGGGTATTACTAGTAATAATCTTCTGATTATATAGTCACGCATGCTACCATCTAACACAAGAAGGGCGAGGGATTCGCCCTTCTTGCGATTCTGACAATTACTAAGCTTTTTCTACTGTAACTATTGCTACCTAATATCCCATCTCTTTCTTGAGGTTCTGGTCAATCCAGGCGTGGGCCAAGATGGAAGCGAAATCATTGTCTCTAACGCAATGCTCAGCATAATAATTCTTTACCCATGGCCACCAATAGTCCCCGTCAAGCGTAAGGTTCAGAGGTATATAGGGAGCATCCTCGAGTGCCACTATGGCTGCCTTCTTGATTAGGCGGTTTTGCTCATCCACATCCGGCGTGCTTGTCAGTTTATCCACCAGCGCATCAAATTCCGCGTTCGACCAGCTACCAAAGTTGCCATACCGCCCCGTGTACAAGTTGGAAGGGAAGAAATCAAATGGATTCAATATCGAGCCTCCAAAGTTACGGAGGCTGTGCTTGGCGGTAAAAGCGTATGCGATCTTGCTGTAGGTAGCATAGTCAACTGCTTTTATTTGGAGGTCAATACCAATCTTATTCCACTGGTCTTGAAGCAGAGCTGCTTCATCAAGATTGTAGGCGCCGGAGTCAACAAGATACTCCATCTTAAAGCCTTCGGGGATACCAGCCTCTCTTAGCATCTTGCTTGCCAGTTCCGGATTATAGTCATATAGCATTCGAGCCTCTTTAGGCAGTTTTTCTATTGGGGTGTACATGGACTCGTTATGACTGCTCGACACTGGCCAGTGGTGTAGTGGCAGTGGTCCCCTCCCATAGAGGTCTTGGAAGGCTTTCAGGTCGGTGCCGATCATCATAGCTCGCCGAACTTCTCTGGAATCGAAAGGTGGCTCGTCGGCCACGAATATCATCGACCTTCCAAAAGCAGCAGGAAATTTGGCGTTTAGTAGTTTAGGACCTACTTTGTCCAGGTGGTCCCACTGCTCGGCGGGAACCAGCCAATAGTAGTCGATCTTCCCAGTCAGCAAGGCAGCTATTTGGGTAGCCACATCAGGAATGATGGGCCAGATCATCTCGTCTATGAACGGTCCTTGATATTCCTTGCCGTCGATGGTCGTTTTTTGCCACCAATTCGGGTTCCTTTCGAAGGTCATGTTAGAACCAATAACATACTCTTTGAACATGAATGGTCCTGTGCCAACCTGATTTTCCCACTTATTGGCACCAGCGGTTACCATTTCAGGTGGACTAACTAAGGCGCGGTCTTCATAGCCGAGGTAGAATATCCAACTAACATCGAAGTGAGTGAATTCAATAACCAAAGTGTATTTATCCGTGCTGTATATATCTCCTGAATATCCTTTGAATGCCTTCCCTCCTGGACATTCCCTGTACTCCTTGAGGTCAGCGACAACATCATCGGCAGTAAGTTCTCTGTTTTCCATCCAATCCACGTTGTCCGCCGCCCAGTAAATTCCCGGCCGTATGTGCCAGATAAGCTTCTCGGTACTAGCCTCCCAACTTTCTAGCAATTGGCCTGTCAGGAACTCCGCGGGGACATAGTTACCCATCTGAAATGTAAATTCATCGGTGCCCCTTGGCCCACGCTTCAAAAAGTCTCCAACCAGTGGACCCTCTAGAACGGGAGTGAGATACAAAAGCGCAGGCCAATTGTTATCCATTATCCACGGGCTTCCTGGGTCGGCCGAACTGATCCGTGCGTTTATAACGGTGAGTGTTCCACCAAATTGCGGCTCTCCTGGGGCCGCTGTGGGAGTCACTTCCTCTTTCTTGCCGCCGGCAAAGGCGAGGGTGGTCATTAGCACAAACACTAGCAGAAAAACGAATAAGTTCTTTCTTGTATACATTTTATTTACCTCCATTACATTTAAAGGATATTCGATTTCTGTTGTAAGGAGGAGGACGTATCTTATGAATAATCCAGAGTTTTAATTTTGAACTTGAGAGCATCATCATCTTTTAATTCATAATTTTTTAAGTAGACAATACGAACAAATAAATGTCAAGCTTGCCGAGAAGCGATACCAAACACGCGGGTATATTGCTTTATGAGCCCATTCGGAGTAATCGCTCGAACTCATCGTAGAAAGCTACTTCTGTGAACATCGTATCTGTACCTTCCCCTCCGCGCCAAATGGAGACAAAGTAATATCCCTCTTTTCTATGGGAGGTTACTCAAGAACCTCGGAAGAGAAAACCCATTGCTCCTCCAGTCTCATATGTCCTGAACGAGTACAGCTCCTTGATACCTCTCGGTTCTCGGAATATTATCTATAACACTCCATGACCCGGCTACTCTTCATAGACGACGATCCCAAGGCTCAGGACACGCTCACGATGGTGCTGGCGGACTCCTATCACGTCACCTCCGCCTTTACAGGCGAACAGGGTATCGAGATCGTCCGCGACGAGAACCCGGATGTCGTGCTCCTGGACATCAACCTGCTCGACATCGATGGCCTCAAGGTGCTGGAGCAAATCATGGCCATCCCCAGGCCGCCCCCGGTTGTCATGCTGACGGCATAGCTTATTCGTAACTTCTTAACATAGGAACAGTGCCTGCTAAGGTCTGCAGGCGGTGTTATATGCTCTACTATGAATTCTGTTGCCATGCCGACGGTATTCCTTATTTACAGCGATTATTAAAGAATACCCCTCAGATAACAGTCGCCTTGAATAGCCACTACACTTATTCATATGATCATAAACAAAACAAAGTAAAAAAGGAGAGATTCATGCGGTTTATATTCAAATCATCAAACCTTCTGTTTTCAATGATTATAATGTTACTCATGTTGCTCGCTGGTTGCAGCAAGAAGGAAGCGGGTTGGCCCCGTTGGCGCGGGCCCAACGGGGATGGAATTTCCACGGAGACGGACTGGGACCCAACGGCCTTGACGGGCGGACCAAAGATACTCTGGAGTGTAGACGTTGGATTGGGGTATTCGAACGTTGTTATCAAAAACAATTGCCTTTACACGATGGGAACAAGAGGCGTTGTTTGCCTTAATGCAGACACGGGGGAGGAGGTATGGAAACATGGAATTACGACAACAGGACCGGCGGCGACTCCGGCTCTTGATGGTAACTATCTATATGCACTGACCGAAAGGGGTGATTTCCTATGTTTGCAGGCTAATAACGGCAAGCTACGATGGAAAAAGGATCTGCCTTCCGAATACGACGTAGAGGTGCTTCCGTATGGTTTTGCTACTTCTCCTGTCGTTGACGGCAGTCTCATAATCCTTAATCTTAACACATCGGGAATCGCGCTTGATAAAAAGACAGGGGAAATTGTTTGGGCGAGTGATCAATACAATCAACCCAGAAAACTGCCAAGTCCTGACGGGCACTACGCGACAGCTGTGCTCTTTGACTGCAGCGGAGTTCGATGCGCCCTAATGTTCAGCAGTGGCGGATTGTACTGCGTGGAAGCAAAAACCGGGAAACGACTTTGGTATCACCGATTTGTCTCGTACGCGATCATTCCAGATCCCGTGTTATCTGACGACTACGTGTTTATTGCCGGTCAAGGTAGCGCAGAAGAACCGTGTGCTCTCCTGGACATTGCCAAAGATCCTCCCGTTGTTCTATGGCAAAACGACCACCTGAACACATTCTTCCCAACGGCTGTGCATCATAACGGATATCTCTTCGGAAGTAAGGGGGCCCACTATACGCTCGTCCAACCAGAGACACTTCTCCCCTTTCGCTGCCTCGAATGGGCCACAGGGAACATAATGTGGGAAACGGAACTCCACATTACATCTGTAACTGTTGCCGCTGGCAACCTAATCATTCTTGAATCATCCGGGACACTCCGAGTTGCAGAGGCAATACCATCGGAGTACAGTGAGATCTCATCCTGCAAATTGCCTTCCAAATCCGGAATACATAAATGGTGGACGCCTCCGGTATTATACAATGGAAAGATATACTGCAGGAACACTGCCGGTGATCTTCTCTGCATCGATGTGAGAAAGGACTCCTAATTGAAAGGCACAAGAAAAATGGATTACACCGTCAAGGATACCATGACGTGTGAAGGACATAACCCTGTGCATGAGTATTCGCGTTTACAGGAACTTGTAGACAATCTCCCATACATGGCAATGGTGTCTCTTGGAGCGGTCATCTTCTATGCGGGATTCGGACGGCCGTTTTGGGGCTGTCTTGCAGCGGTCCTGTACACTTTGTACGGAACAGCCGGAGCCTTTTGGATTATGGCGTTCGTGTGTCCCTATTGCGACTTCTTCGACACAAGGCTCTGCCCTTGCGGGTATGGTCGAATCGCCGCGCGATTTCGAAAGAAGAAAGAAGTCAACCGCTTCAGCGCTAAATTCAAAAAGCACATCCCTCTCATTATCCCTCTATGGATTGCGCCGGTAGGTGCGGGAGTGGTGTTTATTGTACTTCGTTTTTCTCCATGGATGCTAACCT
>CAZLRN010000269.1:0-6730 GCA_964561715.1 uncultured Spirochaetales bacterium | reverse complement strand
GGATTAGTGTAACGTAGCTAAATACCCGCTTTTGGATTAGACTGATGACTTGGATGAGTGTTGCAATCCCGACTCGAAGATGAGTTCCAGACTGTTTTTAACATCCTGTGCGAGTATTCCTATTTGTTTCTCTAGCTCTTGATGATAATCAGGATCTTCCTTTGCCCGTGCTGCTTGCCTCGCAGCTATTTCCGAGAGCATCTCCCGGTGAACAAACCACTCCGGTGGATTTTTCAGGTCAAATTCGTAGCTCCGACCAGAGATACTCACCACTTTGATTATGTTGCTCTCGATACTGGCTTCCATTACGTTTCGCAACATATCATTCTTCTGCCGCACATCCGCAGAGAAAAACTGGCTGACGTTCTTGATGCTAAACTCAGCAAGGATGCGGTGATACTTGTCCTCAGCTACTTTTACTTTCTCTAACTGCTGTTCTCGAAGCAGGTCACATTCCTTTGTCTGCTTTTCGATCTCCTTCAAGTTCGGAGCCGTCTTCCTCCAGCTGTCTTGCACTCAAAATAGCTCCTCCTGTACTAGCCGTAATCTGGCCATGGCTACATCATCGATGTGGTAGTAGTTGCTGTAGGCCATCTCCTCACTTGTATGTCCAAGGGCTCCCATAACGGTGGGAATAGGAACGCCTTTTGTAATGAGGTATGTGTTAAAGAAATGTCTCCAGCTATGAAAAGTGATGCCTCTTTCCGCTCTATCGTGAATACCGACATTCCGACACGCCCGACGAAAGTAGTCACCTATAGCTGTATGGCCGATAGGCATACCGGCCTTCTTACCAGAGAAAATGACATGATTAGACTCAACACTGTCCGGTATGAGCTTTTTCAGATAGATAATCATATGTGAGGAAAGAGGGACAGTTCTCTCAGAGTACTCGGTTTTTGTCTCCTTCTTGAAGCCGTGCGATCTCTCCCAGATCTCGTTAATCGTTACCAGTTTATTCTCAAAATCGATCTTACCAACACGAAATGCTTGGAGTTCGCACGTCCGCAGGCCGGCACCTTCGGCTACTAGATTGATGGTGTAATGAAGCAGGCCAGCTTTTCCTGGACCCCAAACCTTTTCGATTGTAGTCTCGGATAGAAGCTTTCTTGCTTCATCTATCGTGAAAATTCCTTTGCGTGTCCTCTTGCCTCTTGGCTTTCTTACTTTATCGCATGGATTGGATGATATGATTCCAAATCTTTCAGCTTCGCTGAGGACATTACGCAAAGCTTGATAAATATGCTTGATTGAGTTTGGTTTGTATCCATCAGCGTGAAGATCAAATAGCCAAGCCTCAATCCGCTGAGGGGTGATTTCCTGGAATCGAAATTCACCGAACCTTGGCATGATATGGTTCTTCAAGTTTCCGGCCAGGGTATTGGCGTATGTTCTGTGAATACGTTCCTGCATTCTCGAAGCGCGAATAAAAGTGCTCGTCTCCCAATTATAGAATTCAGCAGCAAACTCCTTAAAACGTATATCTCTGCTCTTGATTGAAGCGGCCCCTTTTTTTTGCTGTTCGCGAGCCCACTCTCCGGCGGCTGCTTTAGAAGTACACTGCGATGAGATGCCAGTACCGTATTCTTTCTTATTTGGATTCCAAAATCGGACATAGTAGATAATGCCCTTCTTCTTAGATTTTCTTTTGTAGATGGAGAAAGGTTCTCGTGCCATAGCGCCCTCCGAAATGAAAAGTACTACAAAAAATATTACATTCTAGAGGGCTTCATTTTAGCACTTTCTTAACTTTCTATTCAATAGGTATTTATTTTCGGGCTGGGCGGATTTGAACCGCCGACCCCACGCCCCCCAGACGTGTACGCTAACCAACTGCGCTACAGCCCGCCGCAGCAGCAGAGCCACAATGCTTCCGATGGCAGCTACGATGGCTCATGCCACGAACCAATAAATCTTACACAGGTGTCCTTTTCCTGTCAATCGGATCGTCCGTCGGAAGGGTCGTCGATTCTCCGTCGGAACTCCGGAAACTCGTACTCCACCCTGCCGTCATCGGTAACCCGCATGACTGCAAAGTTTTTCTTGACAAAGGATTGCAGCACCTCTTCCGCTTTTTCAATGGAAAGAGTCGTATGCAACGCCGCCAACGCCGGAGTGACGGTTCCGCCCTCGTTCCTGGCAAGCTTCAAGATTTCCTTTTCGGCCGAAGCTGCCTGCACCTCCGGCTCGATTTTGCTTTCAATTCTCCTGGAGATCATTCCCCGTAGGCCTTCTATTGCAGGCAGGATACCAGCAAAAACCACGGGAAAAATCCACCACCACCAACCTGTGAGCACCCAGGCCACACCGAAGCCGGCTGCCAGCACCAGCCCGGTCACCAACGCCTCTTCATTCTTCTTTCTCTTGCCCATGAACCTTAATCCGCATTTCTCAAAACCGCCAGCAATTCTTATCAAATCTGGATTTTAGCGGTTTTTCAATTTTTGCTCTCTTCCTTCTGTCAGCAAGGCACCTCATTCCCATATATACAATTACCATTACCATAATATTGCTTGTGAGAAAACCGCATTAGCTACCTTTCCCCCGCCGAGGAGTCAATATCCAGGATCTTCATTTCCGGTCCGAGGGGCAACGACCCTTCGGCTTCGAAATCGCCAACGAGAACGCTGAATCCAGCTCTGAAGGAGTCACGCTCCATGCCGTAGACGGCCAACGCAGAGGCTACCCAGGGTACCTGCCCGAGATAGGAGGGCGTCAGCGCGGAGATGACGATCAGCCTGCCCTGGTAACCCTCCAATGCCTTTAACACCTCGAGGCTGTTCTGATTGGTGAGACAGAAAATCACCGTGTCAAATTCTCGGGCTAACCCCGCGACCTCTCTCCTGTCCTTTATCTGAGACCGCTCCCAGGGTGTATAGGAAAACTCGTAGACCTCTGCATTCGGAAAACGTCGGAGGCCCTCCCTGAAAAAGGCTTTAATCTGGCCGACGAGAAGAATCCTCTCTCCAGATGCCGGTGAAAAAGGGATGCCTTCGTTCCGTAGCATAGTGACCGCACGGCACGAGCTATTGAAGAAGAACTCCTGGGCCTGGCTAAGCGGAATATTCTCCCTGGCCTTCTGGATATCCGGCAAAACGGGGAATCCCCTCTTGAGATAGCGAAGTTTCATCTTCAAGATGCGACGAGTCGATTCTTCTATCTGCATTCTGAAATCTCGATCCCTCTGCATGAGCTGTATAAGCTGATCCCAGGTTTGGTCCTGAAGAAAGGGCGTATGGCAGAGCAGTATCATATCGTTCCCCGCTCTCAAAGATTCGGCACTGACAGAAGGGACATCAAAACGGTTTCGATGAACGCCGTACATCTCTAGATCATCCGTAATAATGACACCTTGAAATCCGAGCTTGCGTCTCAAAACCTGCTTGAGAAAGTAGGGGGAGAGTGTGGCGGGAAGATTGTCTCCCACCACCTTCGGAAAGGCTAGATGCCCACTCATTATGGCAGGAATCCCCTCCTTGACAAGGAAACGATACGGAAGCAGGTCACGATTCCACAGGGTTTCAAAGGGTACATTCACCTCCGGCAGATAGCCATGGGAGTCTTTATCGGTATCACCGTGGCCCGGAAAGTGCTTGGCCGTGCAGATGATGCCGGCCTTTTGCATGCCCCTGAAATAGGCTAGAGCCATCAGCCCAGTGAGCTTTGGATCCGATGAGAAGGCTCTCGGCCCAATTACCGTAGCAGCGGGATTGGAAATCACGTCAACAGTCGGGGCAAAATTCATATTGATGCCCAAGTACCTCAGCTCCAAACCCAAGTAATACCCTGTCTCGAACGCATCGCCCGGTTTCCCCGACGCGCCTACAGCCATGTTGCCCGGCGAAACGGCGTTCCCCGAACGTATATGCCTGACCCATCCGCCTTCCTGATCGGTGGCGATCAACAGAGGTATCTGAAATCGATTATGCAGAGCCAGCTCCTGGATTTCGCGTATGCTTCTCGCCAGAGAGGTGAGGTCGGCCACATTCCGCGTAAATATTTTTACCCCACCTATGCTTCTCTCACGAATCCACCTCTTGAGATGCGTGGAGGGCTCTTTGCCGATATATCCTAAGAAAAATACCTGCCCAAGAATCTCCTCTGGCGTCATCTCTCGAATAATAGAGTCGACCAGAAGGTCTTCTGAAACATCATCATTAAAAGAGGGAAGAGCCGATACGGGGAGAGAAAATATGAGCAGGGTAAGCGCGCCTAAAAGGAAAACAGTGAAAGGGGTCCATTGCTTTAGACGAGCCTGTAAATACTTGCTACTCTTCGTAGTATTTATCATAACGGATCTCGTAGAGCGCATCGGCTCCATACATCTTAGCATAGTTGAGTCGGGCCTTCCTAGCATTATCCAGATGCTCCTGATAACCGGCTGCAAAATTGAGTCGGTTCGATGTCCAGTCGTACACGAAATAGAGCAGATTGCTCTTTACCGGCTTTTTGACGGCTTTCAAAGCCTCTTCACTGAAAAAACAGATAGGCGTCGGTGGCAGCCCGTCTCTCAAGTACAAATTGTAAGGTGAGTCGATTAGAATATCCTCCCTTTTGAGAAAGGGACGATGGTACCCCAGAGCATACTCGACGGCCGGGCATGATGCGAGCTGGCTTCCCATCTTCAATCGATTATAAAACACAGAGGCCACCTGCTCGTAGTCTCGATTCGCTACCGCTTCCTTTTCGACTATACTGGCCAGGATGAGCTGGTCGTACGCCTTCAGCCCATTTTGGGGCGCGTCCAAAGACCAAATACTCTCTTTGATGAGCCAACGAATAATCTTTTCGGCATTATCAATAGCAACAGCTCGATTGAGATCAACGCCTTTCTCGTCGTCCTTAAGCTCCGGTTCCAGCATTCTGATGCCGAATCTCGCAAAGGAGTACTGACCCGGTTTAAACAACCCTTCGAAACGATTGATATGCGCTCTCGGAGGAGGAACCAATGCGAAATCCGGATAGTCCGTCTCTTGCGCTACTTGGAGAAACGCTTCGGGCGTTGTAAGCCCTTTCGCCACGAGTCTGTCCAGCAGATCTCTGACTCTCTCTCCGTTTTTGACCTCAACGAGTATTTTCTGCGGTGGGTAGAAGTAGAGGGCCCTCAGTTTATCGAATGTGTAAGCAAAGCCTGATGTCTCATAGGAGCAGACAAGTTCTACAACGGATTCAGATTCAGATTCTCGAAGTCCCTTCAATTTTTCGACTTCACACTCTCCCCGGCCCAAGGCTCCGGTCTTGCCCCTGCTATCAGATGTCCCCTTATGGGAGCTGTACCTGAGGGAATAAGAAACGCCCTGCACGGGAACGTCACCGTTGTTGTGACGATACTGAAGATAGAAGCGCGGCATAGGTGGTTCGCTGGTACCCTCATTCGCCGGAACAAATTGGCCCGGCTGCTTTTCCCGCCAGTCCCTCCCCGGAGCAATAGTCATGCGGAGCTGGACATCTCGCAAAGTCGCTTCAATTCGGCGGTAGCTTGTACTGGCCAGAATTTCATCAGCCGCTTTTTCCACTGAGTTTGCCTTGGCTAAAGCCGAAACCAGGAGATGAACGGCCCGGCTTATCTCTCCATCCTGCAAATGCCTTAGGCTTTGCCGATGAAGCTCCTCCATCTCTCTTTTTACTGAGATTAAGGCCTCTCGAGATGCGTCTGCGTCAAATTGCGGAATGTGAGCGCAGGAGCAGATGAAAGCACTCAGGGCTAGCAGGTAGAGTAGGTGTTTCACTTGGCAGATGTATCTTAGTAGACCGGACAAATTGCATCAAGAGTGGGATCAAGCTTACGGAATTACGAGTACATTACTCCGACATAACCCACAAAAGACGAGGAGGGCATAACGTCCCAGCTGGTAGCGTAGGACACAATCTCACCGGAATCAATTCCGGCCTGCTTCGCGAAGGTCAAGGCGCTCACGGCAGCGCCTACGGAACAGGCTGACCTCTCCGTCAATGCAAGTTCGATGGCCTGCTCGGCTTTCATGTCGACAAGGGAATCGATCAAGCGTTTGTCGTTGATCTCCTTGACCCAACGAACGGCATCCTCTCCATAACCATGGGGGGCAAATCCGTACGAATCACCATAGTGCGTCAAATCCGTAGATCCCAGCACGGCGGTTTTCCTACTGAATTTCTGTGACACCTCCCAGATGAGCTTTCCTAACTGCTCGGCGGCTTTGGAAGGAGGAGCACGGAAAGCAAGAACTCGCGACTTTGGAAAGAGATACCTCAGAAATGGCAACTGGACTTCGACGGTGTTGTCCGGTACGGTATCATTCACGAGATCAATATGGTTTTTTATCTCTCCCAGCAATTCGAGATCAGCTTGAGCTATGCCAAGGGGAGTCTCATAGCCTTCTTCCATGGAGGCATAGATACCGTCTGATGGCCCAAGGTGACCCCCCACAACGACTATCGTTCCGACTTCCTTGTCCATCCTTCTCATGACATCCAGCGCCAGTCTCCCAGAGAACTCCCACCCCGCATGGGGAATGACACCGGCGACAGTTTGTCCATGGAACTTGGAAATCCTTCCCAGATCCACCGGGCCGAGTTCCTCGAGAAAGGATTCTATTTTCGTACGGGTTTGCCCCTCAGACGCAGGATACCAACCCGGAGGTAAATACCTTTTTTTAATATTCATAGCGCCTTCCTGCGTTGTTCGTACACGGTGAGATGCAATTATGGAGCAAAATCTTGTTTTTTCAACAAGATTTTGCGAAGTAATTGC
>CAZLRN010000268.1:0-6734 GCA_964561715.1 uncultured Spirochaetales bacterium | reverse complement strand
TCGATTATTTGTTTCAGAATGGCAAGAGCATGATTTTAGAGACGCACTCTTAATATAACTCCATGCCGCTATTTCCCAAAACCTAGCTGAGCCGGAATCGCTAAATCGTTGGGTGCATGTGTAAAATGGACCAAATTGCTTGGGTTGTGGGCGGGCCGCGTAGGCCGCAGCCAACGATATGTATCAAGTCTGGGAGCGAAAGAGATCCCTTTTTAGAACCTTGTAATCGTTGAACGCAATTTTCATACTTATAAAGATGTTGATAAAAGTAGAAAGGGCGATCGCCGTAAAAATCGCGATCATGACAGCCAATTGATACTTGATGGCGATGAGGGGACTCGTCCCGCCGAGAATCTGTCCCGTCATCATTCCCGGCAGCGAAACGATGCCCAGAGTCGCCATCGTGGAGAGTTGAGGCGCCAGAGCAGGTCGGATCGACTCTCGCATGTACGGCACGACCGCCTCTCTGAGTGTAGCTCCCATGAGTAGATAGGTCAGGAACTCCTTCTCGTTCTTTCTGATGCTCGAATAGAAGCGCTCGAGGGCGAGTATGTTTCCCCGCATACAATTGCCCAGTATCATGCCCATGATCGGAATCACGTATGGAGCATCGTAGAAAGGATCCGGTCTGACGGTGAAGACAATAAAGAATATTCCGACGGTAAATGATGCAGCCGCCAACCCCGCGCTGGTGGCAAAGAAAAAATGGCGTAGGTTGAGTTGGGCCCTTTTGACCAGTGTAAAGTTGGCCGCGAACATCATAATGATCACCCATAGAAGATTGAGCCAGAGGCGATTGTAGCGAAAGAGAAAATCGAGATAGAAGCCGACAAGCCCCATCTGGACCGTCATTCGGAGAACCGAGATCAGCAGATTTTTAACTACCCTCAGCTTGTAGGTGAGGCTGATGAGAATGGGCAGAATAAGAATGGAATAGAAAGCCGCGAGGGATAGATAGCTGATGTCTATGGCACCCATATATGTACTCTCAGGAGGTAGGGACATCCTTTGGCTTTGTGCCCCGGTATACGATTCTTCCTTCTTCCAACTGGATAAAGTCCTGGCATATCTCATACCAGGCGGAATCGTGGGAGACGGAAAGAAATGTGAACTGGCTTTCAGTGAATAGATCGAGTACGGCTCTTTTGCTCTCCGGGTCCAGGGCGGAGGTAATTTCATCTAAGATGAATACCCTTTTGCCCTGAAGCAACGCGCGGGCGATGGCTATACGTTGTTTTTCGCCGCCGGAAATTACGGCGGAATCCTGTTTGATGATTGATTCTTCGAGTTTGAGCAAATGGAGCGTTTTAGCCACTGCTTCATCATCCGGCTTGCTTTTTTGGTTTGCCTTAAAGGTAAAGGGGAGATAGAGGGCCTCTTTGACCGTCTCTGCGCCCATAAAGGGCTCCTGTCCTATGTAGGAAACCTGTTCCCTCACGTTCTGTATTGTTTTGATGTTCAACTCTTCTCCGGCGAACAACACCCTCCCGCGGCAGGGTTTGTAGACGCCCAGAATCGTTGTCAGTACGGTTGATTTACCCGATCCCGATTTTCCATAGATAGCCGTTTTCCCCAGTTTCTCTACCGTAAAGGAGATATCTTCGAGGATGAGCTTGTCTTTTTCTTTGACGCAAACCTTTTCGAATTCGATCATAACCTAACAAATCACCCTTGCCTCATTAGGGTGCTGCCGCGATTATAGCAAATTCCATTATGACTTCAAATGCACGGACAGCCTCTACGGTGAGCATGGCGTTAACCTGGAGTCCACTGCAGTTTCGAAGCCACGCTTCGGCGGCGGTGCGTCGCTACGACCGCTGCTTTGCAGGTGGTCTTTTACTATTCGCCTGAGCGGAAATCTCCGACCGCCTGGTCCGAGAGATCGAAGGAGTGAATCAAAGCCTCGCAGCCCGATTCGAAGGGTGCCTGCCCGTGCACTCCCACAAAAACCTCGCGGGGCATATCAATAGGCGTAGCCCTGACAAAGCGCCACAGCGATCCGTTCAAGCTGAAATGCATTCCAAAGAGATTTCCCTTCCGGGTGAGGCGCAACCAGCATTCCGATCCCTCTATGAGCTCACCGTTGCAATCGTCAGACCACGTGTCTGTGACCACCGATACGGCGTTGAGCTCTCCGATGGGGCTTCTCTCTAGGCACAGCTTTGCCCAGAGGATTTGACTGGAACGTACGGTTACTCCAGCAGCGTCGCCAAAGCTCTTCAGGCTCACCGAAACCCTGGAGATTACGGTAAAGTCGCCGGCCACCTTTGTGTAGAGCAGAGGAGCGCTGTCCCGCGCTTCTCGCTCGAAAGGGCGAAAAAAGTCCGCGCTCTTTGCCGGTACGATTCGCAGTCCCTCGGGTTCGAATGACCATGTTCTTGGAGCATTCATCCATGTGAGGTTGTTTGCGAGCTTCTGATCCTTACATCCATCGAAAAGATTCATGGTTCCTGCCTCCGAAATCGTCCCACTTCTTCTTATGCCTCCATTCCGATGCTGTCAATCCTGCCCGCTGCAAACATCTCACTTGCTTTAGATATCTTGCCCGCTGCAGACGTACCAACTACTGCAGATGTACCATCTGCAGCAAACTTGACGCACAGAGTGAAAAAGGGCTATAAGCAAGACCATCATTCGTAAGCTCATCGGCAAGCTCAAGCGATTCTACACAATCAGCGCGTTTCGTTACCGCAGTTTTCTGCTTCTGTTTTTGAGCGCTCTCGCCGTAGCCGCTGGCGATTTCATGATGATGGTCGCTCTGGGGTGGATGGTGCTGGAGATGACCCAATCCGCCCTGTCGATTGGCATGGTCTGGGCGACCCGCTCCGCGCCCCATCTCATCTGGGGCCTTCTCGCAGGAACCATTGCCGATAGACTCGACCGGCGCCACTTGCTTGTCGTAGCGCTGGTGGTCAAAGCGGCCCTTTCCGTTGCTATGGGGATTCTCGTGTCCGGGGGCCGGGCTGAGCTCTGGCATGTGCTTGTCTTCACCTTTTTGACGAGCTCGATCTCGACTTTCGTCATCACGGCGAATCAGGCCTTGATCGTCGACATTGTCGGCCCTGGAGAGGCTATGGGTGCCATTTCCCTGAGTGCCGTTGCTAAGAGAAGCATGGGAGTGGTGGGCAGCGCCGCTGCCGGGCTTCTGATCGCAGTGCTTGAGCTCTTCTGGGTTTTTCATATCATTGCCGGCAGTCTCGCCCTCGGATGCGCCGTTGTTTCCTTCATTCGACCTATGCCAGGCAGGACTCGGGCAGAGCCGCAGTCAGTGGCGAAGAGCTTTGTCGATGGGCTCAAGGTTATTCGGGAGAATCGTGTCGTCTTCACTCTGGTGCTGATGGCTGTTCTCTGTGAGGTCCTGGGATTCTCCTACCAGACGCTTTTGCCGGTCTTTGCCCGGGACCTGCTCAACGCCGGAGCCTCGGGATTGGGGACCATGACGGCTCTTCGTTCGGTGGGCGCGGTCATCGCCGTCCTCGCTCTCGTCTCACTCGGCAACTATCGGGCCAAAGGGCGGCTCATTCTCGGTGTTTTCCTGTTATTTGGGATCTCCCTCGTATTACTGGCTCAATCGAGGTGGTATGGTCTGTCCTTAGCTTTTTGCATTTCTATCGGAGCCATGGCTGCGGCATTCGATTCCATGCAGCACACAATGCTCCAGCTCAGCGTTGCCGACAATCAGCGGGGCCGGGCTATGGGAATCTGGCTATTGAGCATCGGTTTTGGCCCTCTGGGCAGCCTCGCCACCGGCGCCTTGGCAGATTTGATAGGCCCCCGTTTCGCTTTGAGCCTCAATGGATGTCTCATGATATTGGCCTTTGTCCTTTTTAGATGGAAAGCTCACAAACTTCGCGGTGCCTAGGGAGCGATTATGATGAACTTTGACGAGAAGGATTGGCTTCGAATTCACAACAGCTGGAGCTCATGGTGGGAAGGCGAGACTGATCGCCCTATGGTCGTAATCGAGGTTCAGGGCTCTTGCGTACCCTCTACGAGGGCTCATAAGTTTGCCGCCACCTATCCTATCGACATGCCCGCCGAAGAGGTGCTCGACCTCTATGAGAAGGATCTCGAGGCATGTCAGTGGTACGGAGACGCCTGGCCTCGGTGGTGGCCCAATTTCGGTCCCGGCGTGATGGCTGGTTTTCTCGGTTCGAGAGTCAATCCAGTGGAAGAAACGGTGTGGTTCGAGCCGCATGAGCCCAATGAGCTGCGGGATATTCGACCGAAACTCGATTGGGAGAATCCATGGTGGAGGAGGGTCGAGGAGCTGACGCAATGCGCCGTTCGGCGCTGGGCCGGCCAGGTTTGCGTGGGATTTACCGATATCGGCGGAAACCTCGATGTGCTGGCGAGCCTGAGGGGAACGGAAAACCTTCTCCTGGATATAATCGACGAACCCAAGAGGGTGAGACGGCTCTCAAAAAAGCTGACCCGGTGGTGGCTCGAGTATTACCGAAGGTTGAACAGCATTGTCGGAGAGACAGGGCGGGGGACGACCCCCTGGGCTCACATCTGGTCCCCTGGGCCGTGTTACATGCTTCAGAGCGACATCTCCTGCATGCTTTCTTCCCAGATATTCGATCGCCTTGTTCTTCCGGATCTCGATACCTGCTGTAGGGCTATAGAATATTCCTTCTATCATCTGGACGGAGCCGGCGCGCTTCCGCATCTCGACAGGCTTCTGTCTCTCAAAAAACTCAGAGGGATTCAGTGGGTTCCCGGCGATGGAGCGCCACCCCCGGAAAAGTGGCTCTCGCTGCTTTCCCAGATACGCGCTGCCGATAAGCTTTGCCAGCTCTACGTCAGCCCCCAGGGGGCCCGCACGATCGTGTCAGAACTGGGAGGCAAGGGATTTGCCCTGGGCGTTCGGGATGTCCGCGACAAAGCGGAGGCTGAGGGGCTTCTTCACGAGTTGGGAGTCTGAAGCGTACTGCGAATAAAATCTGCCATGGTCCTGAGAATCAGATGCATCGACACCGCGCCGGGATCCGGATGTCCAAGAGATCGTTCGCCGAGAGTTTTGGCCTTTCCAATACGGGCTATCATCTCTTTCGTTTTTTCTGCTCCTCCTCGCGCTGCCTCTGCGGCAGCCTCTGAGGCATCGATGATAGAGGCTTCTGCTGCAGCGGCTTCCACTGCAGCGGCTTCCACTGCACGGACAGCCGGCTCAAGGGCGTCGATGACGGTTTTGTCCCCCGGATGAGCGCCGCCTCTGGCTTTAACGGCCTGTAGACCATCCGAGAGAAAGGCTGCGAACTCCGGCGTTCCCAGCTCCTGACATTCGTTAAGCTCCTTTGCTGCTCCTCTGAAGAAAGTCCCGAAGATAATGCCCGAAGCCCCTCCAACGGACGTAATAAGTGTAGAGCCAACGGCATTTAATAGAGCACCGATGTCATCGAAAGATTCTCTTTCAAGCTTTTCACGAACGGCATCGAATCCCCTAGCCATTCCTACTCCGTGGTCCCCGTCACCTATCGCCCGATCAGCCTCAGTCAGCAGATCTGTGTTGTTTACGACTTCGGCGGCTACCTGGAGGAGCATCTCGTGGAGCCGATCGATGGACAGGAGCGGGTTATTCATTCAGATTTGCCTGTCAATGAGCGTGCTTTGAAAATCCCAGGGATTGAGCTGGAAGGTCATAGTATCGCTTGAGCTCCTTGTCGAGATTCATCATCGAGATGGAGAATCCGGCCATTTCCTGCGACGTGCAGAAGCTTCCGACTAGTGTATCGTACACATTGATGCTGTTGGCTTCGAGAATCTGATGAACTTTTCTGGTGACAACGAGAAGCTCCATCCAGGTCGTGGCTCCCAAATCGTTGATCAACAGGCACACCTCATTCCCTGGCCGGAACGGAAGATCCGGCAGAATCCGGCTCATCATGTTCTCCACGAGCTCATCGGCCGGGGGCAGCTTCTCTTTCCAAACCCCGGGTTCACCATGCAGGCCCATTCCGATCTCTATCTCGTCCTCAAGCAGTTCGAAGGTAGGCTCCCCCGTTTCTGGAATGGACCCTGCCGATACGGAGACTCCCATGGATCGTGTGTTGTCCCGCGCCTTGCCGGTGATGCGAAACACTTCGTCCAGATCCCCGATCTGAGACGACGCGCCACCGGCGATCTTGATCACGAAAAGATCCCCGGCAATTCCCCTTCGATCTTGCATACGATCCTTTGGGGCTGCCGCGACATCGTCCCAGATTCTGATCGTCCTGGTTTCGATTCCCTCGTCGTCTGCCATTTCGACGGCCATGTCGAAGTTCAAGTTGTCGCCGGCATAGTTGCCGTAGACGAAAAGCACACCCTTTCCCTGATCCAATGCCTTGGTCGCGGCCAGTATCACATCGGGGGTAGGAGCGGCGAAGACGTTGCCACAGGCGGCTCCATCGGCCATATTCGTGCCGATAAATCCTGGAAAAAGGGGCTCATGGCCGCTGCCCCCGCCGACCAACAGTCCCACCTTGCCGGAGGGTATTTGGGTCTTGACCAAAGCCGTTGTGTTGCCAAGCCGCTTGATACGGCCTCCGTAGGCGGAAACCAGACCCTCTAGGACCTCATGGACAGCGCTTTTGGGGTCGTTTAGAATTTTTTTTGATTTAGCCATCTCTCTTTACGATCTCGCAATTTTAATGGAACTAAAATATACACGATAATGACTATTACTTGAAGCGATTAGGGCTATTTATTATCGGTAGTTGCCGATTCAAATTTTGATAGGACCTCTTAGCAGG
>CAZLRN010000267.1:0-6737 GCA_964561715.1 uncultured Spirochaetales bacterium | reverse complement strand
GCCCAGGTCTTATCTCCAGATTCCATTCAGAGCCGGAGCCGGGAGGAGCTGTACGATCTGGAGAGTGATCCATGGGAAAGGGTGAACCTAATCGGAAACGGTGACTGCTGGGAGGTGCTGGACGAATTGAGGCAGGAATTGCAACGCTGGATGGAACAGACTCAGGATCCGCTTTTTGAAGTTCCAGAGGGGACTGTCATCCCCTTTCCCCGCGAACAGTGGATGTAGGCATGCGCATTTGTGAACAGCAGTCCGTTTTTCCTCACACCTCAAACCATTGTGAAAAATGGGAATTTCTCAAGTAAAACTTGACTTTTTCCATTTTTCTTAAGTCATTGAAAGTCTCGATTTTCTGGAAGGGAGATCGACGACAGGGACAGATTCTTCACCATGGCCAATGTCGTGGATCTCGGAGCGGGCAGCGGAATCCTCATCGAACGGATTCTCGCTTCGTTTCCCGACGTCTACGGCTACCGCATCGACTACTCCGATGACTTTCTGCGCGTCGACGAGCGCAACCGCCTGCCCCTTCGAGCTGGCGATCAGAAACCGGTAGAGGGACAAGGGGTAGAGGGACAAGGCTCCGGTAGCTGCAAACAAACTCTCCATATGATAGAATGTTCGTCTACTATACACGGAAAGAGCAAGGAGAGATTGCATGGATAAACAGATTCCAGGCGGATACAACGGTAAGCTCCTGCGCGTCGACTTGAGCGCGGGTAAGTTCGCAACCGAGCCCCTCGACGAATCCTTTTGCCGGAGATATATCGGTGGCGCGGGCTTCATCATTCACTATCTGCTCAAAGAAGTGAAAGCGGAAACAGACGCTTTGAGCCCTGACAACAAACTGATTTTTGCGACCGGTCCCCTGACTGGTATCTCCCTTGGCGGCTCTGCTCGCCACGCCGTCGGAGCCAAATCTCCTTTGACCGGAGGCATAGCAAAGTCCGAGGCGGGGGAATGGTGGGGACCGCAATTGAAGCGAAGCGGATTTGATGCTCTGATTTTGGAGGGAAAGGCTGAGAGTCCGGTTTACCTGTGGATTCATGATGGCGAGGTCGAAATCAGAGACGCCAGAGGCCTTTGGGGTAAGGAGACCAAAGAGACGCAGGAGGCGATACGTTCCGAGATCGGGAATGAGAACGCCAGGGTCGCCATGATCGGGCCGGCCGGCGAGAATCTAGTCAGGTTCGCCTGCATTATGCACGGACCTTTCGATGCAGCCGGACGGGGCGGTCTCGGGGCGGTCATGGGATCGAAGAATCTCAAGGCTGTGGCTGTGGCGGGACAGAAAGCGCCTTCCATCGTTGACACTGAAGGGGTACGCAAGGTGAGTGCCTGGCTCAGGGAGAACCTGGACCTGCTAAAAGGCTTTTCCGATTTCGGTACCGGCGGCGGCATGGAGCGATTCGAAGAGGTGGGTAATCTGCCCTCTCACAACTTCGGCAGAGGCAGCTTTCCCGATGTCAGCAGAATATCAGCGCCAACGATGAAGCAAACCATTGGGGTAGGTATGGAGGGGTGTTTTGCCTGTCCCGTCCGATGCAAGAAAATAGTGGAATTGAAGGAGCCCTATCAGGTGGACCGGGCCTATGGGGGGCCGGAGTATGAAACGATCGGTGCGATAGGCTCCTGCTGCGGCGTCGATGATCTAGCTGCCGTGGCCAGGGGAAACGCCCTCTGCAACGCCTATTCCCTGGATACCATCTCTACGGGTGTGACCATCGCTTTTGCAATGGAGTGTTACGAGAAGGGGCTGTTAGGCAAAGGGGATACAGGCGGAATCGACCTGCGCTTCGGCAATGCAGAGGCCATGCTGGAGACGATTGAGCTCATAGCCTATCGCAAAGGGATCGGAGAGCTTCTGGCAGAAGGCTCGGCCAAGGCGGCTGAAAAGATCGGTAAAGGGGCAAAGGAATTAGCCATGCAGGTCAAAGGGTTGGAGATTCCGATGCACGAGCCGCGGCTTAGTAAGGGCCTGGGCTTGGGATATATGGTCAATCCCCACGGTGCGGACCATATGGCCAGCATGATCGATGTTTTGATGAGCGGCTTCGGGGAGAAACCTGCCATGATTCCGGGCGACGCGATACCGTTGGGATTGGAACCGACATCGCTCGAGGATGGTGGACCGAAGAAAACGGCCTATCACAAGGTCCATCAGTGCAAAAGGTTTTTATTCGACTGCCTGGTGGTGTGCCAGTTCCTGCCCTACTCTTACAATCAAATCGTGCAGCTGGTCACAGCTGTAACCGGTTGGGAAACAAGCGTGATGGAACAGATCAGAGTCGCCGAGAGGGTCCTCACCATGTGTCGACTTTTCAACATCAAAGCCGGCTTCACGGCCGACGACGACAGGCTTCCTGATCGCTTCTTCAAGCCAACTCAAGACGGTGCGCTGAAGGACAAGTCCCTTGACATCGAAGAGATGGAGAAGGCTAAGCGTTACTACTATTATCTCATGGGCTGGGACGAAAACGGGAAGCCGACAGCGGAGAAGCTGGAAGAGCTGGGCATCGAGCAGTAAAAATAGCAGAGACGGAATTTTCGCTATCGCTCGAAGAAGCGACGATACTGCATCATCATATACTTTTCTCGGAGCCAGGGAAGAGAAAACTCGCGTCCCTTGATGTTTCTATCGTAGTAAGCCTGGTATTCCTCCATCTTGAGCGGATCCAGCTCCACGCCGATACCAGGCCGCTCCGGAAGGTCCATGCACCCATTCTCGAACTTCATCAAACCCCTTCGGATTACATCATCAGTGAGCTCCCGATATCCCGTCTGATTGGCGAAGACGAAGTTGGGAGATGAGGCAATCATGTGCATGTAGGCGCACTGAGCCACGCCGAACTCGCTGTAGCTGTGCATCACCACGGGAATACCGGCTGCTTCTGCCATGCCGGCAGTAATACGGGCCCCCATAAATCCTGCATCGAAGCGAGGATCCACATGAATCACATCCGCCGCTCCACGCTTGATGACGTTCACAGCCTCGTACATGGTCCATGAACTCTCATGAGAGGCGATAGGTACGTCCACAGCGGCCCGAATCCGTGCAAGATCTTCCAAATTGTACATGAGAACGGGCTGATCGACGAACTCCAGGTCGTACATTTCCAGTTTGCGAATCATTTTCATGGCTTGCCCTGCTGACCAGGACTGGTTGGCATCCACGCGGATCTTGAGGTCTGGCCCGACCGCTTCCCGAATGGCTCGTATGCATTCCCGGTCTTCCTCTTCATCGAATCCTATTTTCATATAGAGCGTTCTGAAGCCTTCGTTCTTAAGGCGAGAGGCTTGCTCGGCTACCTCGTCCGGCTTTGCCCGGTTTATGTAGCCGTAATATTCGATTTTTTTTTAAATGCCCCGCCCCAAACCTTATATAACGGTTGCCCGCAGATCTTGCCAACCAAATCCCAAAGAGCCATGTCAATGCCGTTTAGCGCCCAGCAGGCTGCGTGGATATGAAGGTGGGAGAGATTATAATAGCTATAGAGCTTCTTTTTCAGGATTTCCACATTTACAGGGTCTTCTCCGACCAGGAGGAGCTCTGCGGAATCAATAATGGTCCTGGTGGCCTCGGCTCCAGTTGGTGTGGGAGCCTCGCCGATTCCCAGCAGTCCCTCGTCCGTGGATAGCTCCACCATCACGGCCACGCGGTAGTTATGGACGCTCATCTCGGAGGTCTCGGCTTTGACGACCGGTATTGCTGCTACCTGTGATTCCAATTTTGTTATTTTCATTGGCACCCTCTCTGCTTGGCGAAGCTGGTTTGTCCCACCCGGATTTATGCTTAAGGTGGGAACATGGGAAAAACGATTGGAATGTTAAATCAATAAATGTCGAAGAGCAAGAACAGCATTTGCGCTCACACCTCGGCCGAGGCTATAATTCAGCGGTGAAATACCTCAGGAAGCTGCAATGCCTTTTTCCCGCGGCCTGAAAGAGAGGGGAGGGACCATGAGCCGAATATTGGGAATTGTAGGAAGCCCGCGTCGGGGCGGCAATACGGATATTCTCGTCTCAGAGATTCTTAAAAGCGCAGAGCAAGCCGGGGCCGAGTCAGAGACGATTTATCTCGGTGATCTCACGATCAACGAGTGCGACGGATGTCACGCTTGCTGGACCGGGCGGGACTGCACCATGTTCGACGATATGAATCCGCTTCACCAGAAAATCGCAGACAGCGATCTCCTGCTGCTTGGAACACCGGTCTACTGGTACGGTCCGACTGGGCTCATGAAGTGTTTTATCGATCGTCTCGTTTACTTCAACTGCCCTGAGAACCGCGCCAAGATCAAGGGCAAGAAGGCTGTACTGGCGATTCCTTTCGAGGAGGAGGACCCGGATGTGGCCAGCCTTACGGTATCACTCTTCGAAAAAACCCTCGAGTATCTCGAGATGGACCTGGCGGGAAGTGTGATCGTTCCTGGAGTCAGCGCAAAGGGAGCGGTCAAAAACAAGAGTAAGGCTCTCGAGAAATGCCATGAGCTTGGGAAAAAGCTGGCAGCGCTCTGATTCGACCTCAGCGTGAATCTTCGGGCAGGAAGCCCAGCTATCAATCAGGCTCCAGTATATGCCACTCTACCTCGTTGGCGGGCGCGGTAATAGCCGCCAGGTGGCGCGGAACCTCTGAACAATGGGATACTGTCCATGATTCGAATTTGTAGCTCACGAGCAGGTGGTGCTCATCTATTATTTCTTTGATGGAGCACTGAGAGAGGCCGCCCAGTCCGGTGCCGACGAGCTTGAGAACGGCTTCTTTGGCGGTCCAGTAACGGCAGAAGAGAGTATCGTCGATAACGGGCGCAAGCCTCCATTCGTGCTCGTCACCAACCAGAGCCTTCATCTCCTCGGTGAAGGGTCTGAACTTCTCGATATCGATTCCGATCCTGGAGGGGGCGACGACGGCCGCGACGTAGTCTGTAGTGTGGGAAAGAGACCAGTGATTCCCTAAGCTCGGAAGTGGCTGCCCGCGATCGCCTTTCTCCAGGGCTCCTATTGTAACGCCGCTGCAAGACGCGGAGCGATTCAATGCTTCTCTGGCGTGACGTCGGAGGGCCTGAACCTTTTCGCGTCCGGCAAGCTCCCGGATTGACGGAGGAACTTCCATAATGATCGGGTGAAGACGTTCCTGTAGGTTGCCTGGATCATGCACCATTCTGCGGGATCAGGTCAGTTTTTTTCGATCAGCTTCTCGAAGACAAAGGGCAGACAGCCCTCTTCGGCGCAATCATCCCACCTTCGAGCTTTGCTTCTCGAGTTGATCACCCCGATTCTATCCGTCAAATTTGCACAATTTCAGACTCATCGTCCAGAAGAAAGCGGCGTCTGAAGGGTGACTCTTATTAAATCTTGACATAGAGTATCTGTCGTCGTACGGTGCGTAGCAGCGTACGATACATAACAGCGGAATCGACGAAGCTGCAAGTCAGGAGGGCAATGCAATATGGCAGTATTCAACATCGCGCTGACTCCCGGAGACGGGATCGGGCCGGAAGTTTTGACCGAGGGCGTTAAGGCAGTGAGAGCGGCGGAAAAGGCTGTCGGTGGATTCACCCTGAACACAGAAAAGTACGAAGCCGGTACCGGCTGTTATCAAAAATGTGGCGAGCTGCTTCCCGAGGCAACCTTCAAGGCCTGCGAGCAGGCCCACGCCGTCTTTTCAGGCTGTATGGGAATGCCGGGCGTTACCTTTCCCGATGGAACCGAAGTGGGTGTCGAGGTCAATCTACAGCTGAGGTTTCGCTTCGATCTCTACGCGAATATCAGGCCCATCAAGCTCTATCCCAATGTTCCCTCCGCACTGAGAGGCAGAAGCGCCGGTGACATCGACTACATCATGCTTAGGGAGAACATCGAGGGACTGTATGCCAGTCGGGGCGGAGGCAGCGTCACTCACGACAGGATTGCTGTGGATTCGATGGTGATCAGCCGCTGGGAAACAGAACGGATCAGCCGGGTTGCCTTTGAGCTTTCCGAGTCTCGCAGGGGCGCTCCCAGGGACCGGAAAAAGCGAGTCACCTGTGTCGACAAGGCGAATGTCCTGAGGTCTTACAGTTTCTTCAGAAAGGTCTTTACAGAGGTGGCAGAAAGCTTTCCTGGCATCGAGGCGGATTGCGCCTATGTGGATGCTATGGCGTGTTGGCTCGTTCTGCAGCCGGATCTCTACGATGTGGTCGTTACCGAAAACATGTTTGGCGACATTCTCACGGATCTGGGAGCGGCGACTGTCGGTGGAATGGGTATGTCTCCCTCAGCCGAGATAGGGGACAACCGCGGCCTCTTTCAGGGAAGCCACGGTTCTGCACCTACGATCGCCGGCAAAAATCTGGCGAATCCCACGGCCACCATCGTCTCTGGTGCCATGATGCTGGATTGGTTGGGCAGAAGATCGAAGGACGAAAACTTGAGGAGAGCGGCGAGGTTGATCGAAGAGGCGGTCGTCGAAGTATTCAAGGAAAACAAGCTCACTTCTGATCTTGGCGGCAATCAGTCGACGTCGGATTTCGGCTCAGCCGTCGAGAAAAAGATACTCGAGCTGGCCGGATAAGGCAGGTATAAACTACTAGTCCAGCTTTTTCATGGCCCAGCTATCGCGAAGCTGTTTATTGGGGTCCAATCTCTCCACACCCCATCGTTGTCCTGAGCTCTTACAGCCCAGTAGTATACGTTGTTCTCGAGACTCCCGAAATGTCCAGCAGTATCGATGGTATAGTAGCTGATCTGATATGAAG
>CAZLRN010000266.1:0-6804 GCA_964561715.1 uncultured Spirochaetales bacterium | reverse complement strand
GCACGGTGAGTAGAAGAGGCGGCTGTGCCGCATTCTCCAGGCGTCGTCCCGATCAAGCACTGCCATCGAGTACTCTGCCTCTCCTCTTTCCCCCGTCGAGGCTCTCCAGCCGAGGGGAACTTCATAAGGCGAACCATCCTCGCGCGTGACGACATACCCAAGCTCTTTTGCCTCTTTGCCAGTATCACTATCTACGTTCAGAAGAGGCGCTATATAGATTGCGGTCTTGATTCCCAGCGTACCCAACTTCTCTGCAAACTCTCTCGATTCTTCTATGCTGGTAGAAACTTTGCCAAGATTCAGGCGCGTCACCATGAAGTAGTCTACAGGGATGTCCAGATCCCTGAACCTGTTGGCCGCTTCCAAAGTGCTCTTTATATCCCGCTCTTCCAGAGGGGGTGTGTACCAGATACCGAAGGACTCTTTGGGTGGAAGAGCAGGGCATCCTGTGATTTCGCAGTATCGAGCCAGGACGTCATTTAGTTTGGGGCCGTAGATGATGAATAAATCGAGGTTAGGATTGTTCACCATGAGACTGATCGCCATTAGCGAGCGACTGCCCATATCGTAGTTTATGCGGTAGGTAGAGTTCACAAAAATCCCATAACCCCTTGTGCTCATGAAGAAGGGTATATTCTTGTACGCCTCTTCCGTACCCGCACCGTAGGGGTTCTTGTTCCAACCGTCAATTCTCTGTCCAATTTTATTGAGCCGGGTGAACTTCTCTCCGAAGCCGTAGAAACCTTCTCCGGGGAAAAGGTTAAATGCTTCATTGGCCCGACAAAACTCGCCATCATCGGCTGTGAATCCCAACGGAAGGCTGCGATAGTTTGTGTGGGCGTCCAGGTCACGCACGTTCTCCCGGAGGACAACCCTGCCTGCACTATCATGCAAAGAGTATTGCCAGGGGTTCTTGTTAACCAGAAATTCTACGGCGCCTGTATGCAAGGAGACTGCTTCGGGCCCTTCGGAAAGATCAACCGCACAGGGCGGCCATTCTTCCCTTATCTCGAGAAGCCCTTTTGTTTCTTTGAGCTTCGAATCGGGATACATTTGAAATCGGATGATGTGGGGAGTGCAAACAGTGACTTTGATTTCAACAGAATGGCCTTGACTAGTCAGGCAATGGAACAGGACCCCCGCGTCTGTTCTATCGTATCTTTGGAGCTGCTTGACGTATTCATGTTGTTCTGCCATGCTATCTCCTCCTTTTCTAAAATCCTGCTCAATACTTTTATATCTCAAAAACTCTGTGGTCTGTCAATCGAGGATTGCTAGTTGTGAACGCAGAGGGCAGATCAACCGACAGATCGAAAAGCTGTCTATCTGAACGACGCCGGGAAAACACTTCCCGCAGATGGTTTCCTTGACTTTTTCATTCCTGGGGACTATTAGTTTTGAATACGAATAAGGATGAGTAAACATCATGCACGTAGGATTGCACAAAGGTGAATATGGTTCTTTCGCCAAGTGGAGACCTCTACCTCCAGGTAGTTATTCCATAGGTGAGGGATTCTGGAGAGAGAGACAAGAAGCGAACCGGAAAAACGGTCTGCAGCACGGTTACGAGCAACTTGAGAAAGCGGGGAACTTCCATGACCTTAAACTTGCCGCAGGCCTTGCGGGAGGTGAGTTTGTAGGCAAGGTCTTCATGGATTCCGACGTCTACAAGTGGCTCGAAGCCGTTGCTTTCGAGCTCTACAGGCAGCCGGACAGGCATCTCCAGGAGAAGGCAGACGAGGCGATCGGCTTGATAATCGCAGCCCAGGGAGAGGATGGCTATATCAACTCCTACTATCAGACCGCGGAACCGGACAAACGCTGGTCGGATCTTGCGAGAGGGCACGAGCTATACTGCGCGGGACATCTCATGGAAGCCGCTATTGCATTCCACAGACTGCTTGGAGACAAGAGACTGCTGGAGGTGTCTTGCCGCTTTGCGGACTATATTGACTCGGTATTCGGTCCCGGCAAACGACGGGGAGTCCCGGGTCATCCGGAGATCGAGCTGGCCCTTGTGGAGTTGTACAGGGAGACAGGGCAGAAGAGGTACCTGGATCTCGCTCTCTTCTTTTTGGATAACCGCGGAAGCGGATTGATCGATCCGGGAAAGCACGGAGGGCATGGGGGGCCGGCAGTCTATCAGGATCATGTGACTGTAAGGGAAGCTTCTACACTGGAGGGCCATGCCGTTCGTCAGCTCTACCTCACAGCAGGTGTCGCAGATGCATATCTGGAAACCGGAGAAAAGGCTCTTTTTGACGCGATGGAGCATCAGTGGCACGACTTTACGTGCAGAAAGATGTTTGTGACAGGCGGAGCAGGCCAGATCCATTCCAACGAAGCCTTTAGCGAGCCGTACGAGCTACCGAACAGCCGAGCCTATTCTGAAACCTGCGCTGCTATCGCCAGCATCATGTGGAACTGGCGCCTGTTGCTGGCGACCGGCGAAGGGCGTTTCGCCGACCTTATCGAGCACACGCTCTTTAACGCCTTCTTGAGCGGCGTATCCCTCGACTCCAAGCTGTATTTTTACGTTAATCCTCTCTTGAGCCGGGGTACCAATCCACACATAAGCCGCAAGCGCATTGAGCGCCTGGAGTGGCCGTGGACACCCTGTTGTCCGCCGAATGTGATGCGGCTCTTTGCTATGCTCGAGCACTACGCTTCAACGGCCGGAGAGGGAGGGATCCAGATACATCAGTACCTTCCGGGCATTATTGAAGCAGAGATAGACTCAGAAAAAACCGCAACGATCGAGGTCACGACCGATTACCCGTGGAAGGGGGAGATTATATTCAAAGTGAAGCAGTCAACAAGCTCCAACTGGGCGCTTTCGCTTCGCATCCCCAAATGGGCCGAGGAAATAGGCGTTATGGTCAATGGGAAACCGATTGAGAACACTGATAAGCGTGACGGCTACCTCATTCTCGAACGGTCCTGGAAGACCGGTGATACGATCGAACTGCGCCTTTATATCAAACCCTATCTCGTGGAGGCTCATCCCCGGCTAGACTCTGCGTGGAGTGCTGTAGCCCTGAAGCGCGGTCCGCTCCTCTACTGTTTGGAGCAGAGGGATCAGGCATTCGAAAACAGCATTTTAGATGTTCAAATCAACGAACGGACGCCTCTAAGAGAGGTATGGGAAGAAGATCTTCTCGGAGGCGTCATGAGCATTGAAGCAGATGGATACGCGATGGATAGGACGTCCTGGGAAAATCGGTTGTACAGGCCTTTTGGCTATGGAGGATCGGCTTCAGCTCCGGGACGTTCCGTTACCCTGAAAGCGATCCCTTACTACGCCTGGGCGAATAGAGGCGCCAATGCGATGCGGGTATGGATTCCCTTTTCGAGAGATCGCTGATTTGACCAGGGGACTCGCACTGCTGAGCAGGCCTGCAATGATTGCTGCGCTCTACTTCTCTGCTCCCATAGTCAATCCCTTGACCATGAAACGCTGCACCAGGCCGTAGAGGATCAGCACGACGGCTGATACCAATAGCGCGGCTGTGTTGAGCGCTCCCCACAGTAACTCCCCGTCAGAGTTTTGCCAGAAGCGATGGATCCCGACAGGAAGTGTGTACAGAGAGCGGCTTCGCAAAAGGATTGAGGCAAACAGATACTCGTTGTAGCAGAGAATGAAGGTAAAGACGAACACGGCTACGATGGCCGGCATGGACATCGGAATGATGATGTAGCGGATGATCTGGAAGTAGGAGCAACCGGCTATCAGGCCGGCCTCCTCGACGGATTCCGGCAGTGAGCGGAAGTAGTTGGCGCACAGGTAAAGGGCCAGAGGAACCGACAGTACGAGATACGATACAATGAGACCGGGGTGAGTATTGTAGAGCCTGAGATCCAGCATAATTTTGAATAGCGGGATGACCAGTACAACGCCTGAAAACATATAGACAAGCAGTATGATCTGGGAAATGACGAAACGTCCGGGGAAACGGAAGCGGGCCACGGCATACCCGCCGCCGATTCCTATGATAGTGGAGATAAGCGCTGCGAGAATTGAAACGATCAGAGAGTTTTTGAGGAGCATAAGAAAGCCGACTAACTCCGGATTGAAGAGGTAAGCAAAATTGTCAAAGGTGATTTCCTTGAAGAAGACCAGCGGGGGAAAGATCGTCTGCAACCTGTTGGGCGATAAGGCTGAGAGCAGCATGATATAAAACGGGAAAACAGACACTAAGATAATGAGCAATCCTATAATATTGAGAAAAATCTGATAGATGGTTTTTCTTTTCATGACTCTAGCCTCGTTTTACAGCTCCAATACCCGTCTTATGAAGGGAACAGCGAATAACAGGAGAAGGATGAACAGAATTGTCGATACAGCAGCCGCGAGTCCCAGATTGAAGGCTTGAAATCCCTTTTGGTAGAGAAAAACAGGCATGACCTCAACCGATGTTGACAGGAGATAGATATCGGCAAACTTGTTGAAGTTCCATATCCAGCGGATGAGAAACAGCGTGGCAAGGATATACCTCATCTCCGGTAAGGTGATGCTGATGAAGCGCCTCCATACAGAGGCGCCGTCCACCTTCGCCGCCTCGTAGTACATCTTTGGAATTCTCTGCAATCCGGCAAGACTGAAGAGGTAGGCAAAGGGAAAGTAGCGCCAGGTATCGAAGACGATGACGGCTGGCATGGCGAATTCGGGCGCGTCCGTCCAGTTGATGGGAGTTTTTAACAGAGGAATGATGTCCACGAACAGATAGTTGACGACACCGAATGTTGGATGAAGCATGAACTTCCACACCATGGCAGCGCCAATGATCGGGGCTCCATAGGGCAGAAGCGCGAAGACTCTGGCCGTCTTTTTCCCTGCAAACTCCTCATTCAGCACCAGAGCTACGGCTAGCCCGAGGATAATGCAGCCAAAAACGGTTCCAATGGTAAAGATAAATGAATCTAGAAAAGCCTTTCCGAATTGGGGAGAACCGAAAAGGCTTGCGTAATTTTTAAAACCGACAAATAACGGATTCTCGGCGGGGCCTAGAGGCACCTTTGTTAGGCTCAACCAGAGATTGTAGATCAGTGGATAAAAGATGAATCCCCCGACGATCAGGACCGCCGGGGACAGATACGTATAGGCAGCAATATATTCTCTTACTCTGATTTTCATAGATAGATTAAAAACTGGAGTCTAAAATAAAGTGGGGAAAGATAACGGCTTATCTTTCCCCACAATGATCAAACACGGCTATTGACCGATCGCCTCTTTCAAGCGTTTGTCCATATCTGCGATGGCCTGATCAATCGATTTGTTCTCCTCACATATGCTGAACAGCTCCTCCTGTACAGCGAGCGAGGTAATTGCGTCGCCGACCGATGTGATAACCGTTCCGTCCGGAAATAGCCCCCAATACGAGGCGTTTGCCGAGGCTTCCGCCATGCCGAGGAAAAAGTCCCTGCCCCACTGCTTTCGGATATCGTTGTTCAGATAGGCGTCAGAAGTGGCAACGCTCTTGCGTACGGCATTGAATCCGCCGGGCACGAGGTCGAGATACTTGAGGCGCTGATCACCGGACATGACGAACTTCAACCATTCCTGTGTCGCCTTTGCTTCGTTAGCTTCCATTCCGGCGATGGGAATATACGCAACACCACAAAAATATGTGCCGGGATTGTACTTTACGATCTCCCATGCCCATGTCGTTTGATCACGGAGGGCCGGATCCGTATTCGTAACGTAGCGGGGTAGAAAGGTAGCCACGATGCTCATTGCAGTGGCGCCTGAGGTGAAATTGGCGAACAGGTCGCTCGCAGTCTGAGGACCGGGCTGAGTATTCTCTGCCAGGCTCTTGTAATAGGTGAGAAGCTCCTGCCACTTACCCTTCATCGAGCTGTTTACCACGATCTTACCGGACTTGTCGTACATACGGGTCCCAAAGGCATTGCCGATGTAGCCGATGTTTTGGACGTAGATCTCCTTACCTGTTGTTATGGTGACCCCGTACTGCCTTGCAGCAGGATTGTGGAGCTTTCTGGCTGCAGCCAGAAGATCATCTGTGGTCACCTTGTCTACAAAGGAAGCGAGACCGCCCTTTTCGAAGATGTCCTTTCGGCAGAACACGGCATTAGCAAACACGCTGTTGGGAACGGCTTGATATCGCCCCTTGTATTTGACAAAAGCGAGAGGGAACTTGTAGAAGTCGCTCTCTCCAAGAGACTTGATTACAGGCTCGGCGATGTCAGGATTTCCCGTACCTGCGTAGATAATCTTCAGTGCCGCCCACTGTTCCGCTTCGACTACGTTAGGAAGCTGCCCAGCCATCTTGGCCGAAGCCCATTTGGTAACGAACTCTACCTCCTCACCATAGGGTACGACCTCTATGGTATAGTTCGGAAACTTTGCATGGAATGCATCTGCGATCTCTTTGTAGGCAGCCACGCGGTACTCTTGGGTCTGATTGGTCCAGAACTCGAGCTCCACGGGCCCCTCCGCTGAGGCCTCCTTTTGGGGCGAGGAAAAGACGGTGCTGAGGCTCAACAGAAGGATAAGCCCAACAAGATAGAATCTTTTCATTTTCATACCTCTTGACAATTAGTTATGACCCATTATAGCAGATCTTTATGCCTGTTAAAAGGCTTTACGTATCGTTCTTTGCTGCTATCTTTTGAGAATCGTGTCTCATCGGGGGATTCAGATGTGCCGGGTAATAGACTTTTTGCCTTGCTGTAGGTAGAAATAGAAAGGGGGGAGGGCAGGTAATGTCTGATATTTTTAAAGGATGGACTGGGAAGATCGGCAAAAGAACGGGTTTCTTCCACGTTGAGGAGGTTGACGGGCGA
>CAZLRN010000265.1:0-6848 GCA_964561715.1 uncultured Spirochaetales bacterium | reverse complement strand
TCTGGTACGAGAGCTCGAGACATATCGGCAATCCATGCGGACCTGGCTGTTGACTGGAAACGACGACTACGATCTGATCGTCGGCGAATCCGGCGAGGAGACACGTCTGGACTACAACGCAGCTGTGCTGTTTTCGCCGGACGGCACTCGAGAGGCGACCTATCACAAGGTGCATCTCGTGCCGTTTACCGAGTACTTTCCCTACAAGCGTGAGCTTCCGGGGATTTACGACTTGCTGCTTAGGTTCGATGTGACGTTCTGGGAGCCCGGAAAGGAGCGCTTTGTTTTCAGCCACCCCCTCTTCACCTTCTGCACTCCCATCTGTTTCGAGGATACCTTTCCTATGGATGTGCGTGAGTTCGTTCTGGGAGGAGCCGAAGTTATCATGAACCTCTCAAACGACTACTGGTCCCTAACAGAGGTCGAAGCTAAACAGCACTTTATCGGATCTCTCTTCAGAGCTGTCGAAAATCGACGTCCTCTTCTCAGATCGACGGCTTCGGGCTTCACGGCATACGTTGACTCCTCCGGTAGACTGGCGAGCGGGCTGCCCTATTATGAAGCGGGGTATCTCGTTGCGGATGTAAAGCTGGAACCTCAGGGGCTAACGGTCTATACACGGCTTGGTGACTGGTTCCCGCTGGCCTGCGCGATGGGGCTTTTCGCCCTTCTCCTGATTTCTCTTTTCGCGAGCTGGAGAGGATGAAGAGGCCGAGCTTGATGGGCCTCTACGATAGGCTTCTTTCGACGTATGGTAATCAGGGCTGGTGGCCTATCAGGGGTCGATATCACAGAGGCGACTACGCGATTCCGCGTAATCCTATCCAGCGCTTTGAGATAGCTGCAGGAGCGATTCACCCTCGATCAATCTTTACACGTTGCTGGGGTCTCTCTATGATCGTAGATTGAAGCGGGGGTGAAGGGATCATGGACGAAAGCAATATTTGGGAACATGCCCTCGACGTCTGGAAGACCGGCTCGGATGCTCTGTTGAGCTTGAAAGACGAAGTAGACAGGCGCGCCTGGCTCGAGTGCGCTCAGGTTCTGGCGGAATGCCGGGGGCGAATCGTAACATCTGGGGTTGGAACCTCCGGAGTGGCTGCAAGAAAAATTGCCCACTCCCTCTCCTGCATTGAGCGTCCCGCTTTCTTTCTCTCTCCTGCAGACTCCGTTCACGGCGCCCTCGGAGCCGCTCAGAAGGGTGATGTGGCAATCCTGATATCAAAGGGCGGTGGGACTACAGAGATCCTGAACATGATTCCCGGATTGAAAAAGAAAGGGGTCTTTGTCATCGGCGTGACGGAAAATACATCCTCCTCTTTGGCGACGCAAAGCGACCTACTGCTTAGGGTTAGGGTGGTCCGGGAGGCGGATCCCTTCAATATGCTGGCGACAACCAGCACCACGGCGGTGGTCGCGGTCTTCGATGCCCTCTGCATCGCGCTCATGTACATCACGGGATATACCATGGAGCAATTTGCTATTATTCACCCCGGCGGTGAGGTGGGGCAGCGTTTGACGGGCAAAGGCATCCGGCCGCCTGAAAAAGGAGAAAGCGGTGAAAGCGGCGATCTTTAAAGGGATAGAAGACATACAGGTCAGCGAGATCCCGGAGCCTGAGTGCGATAGTGATGGAATTATCGTCGAAGTGAAGGCCTGCGGATTATGCGGATCCGATATTCGAAACTTTCACAGCGGACTCAAAAAGGGTATCGAGAGTCAGATAATGGGGCACGAAATCGCCGGCGTTGTTCGGGAAGCCGGCCCAAAGGCTTACCGCTTCAAGACGGGAGACCGTGTCGCGTTGGCTCCTGATGTAAGCTGTGGGCGTTGCTACTATTGCAAGAGGGGGTGGGTCAATCTCTGCGTTGAACATAAAATGATCGGAGCCGATTGGCCAGGAGGCTTTGCCCAGTACATTCATCTTCCGCGGATCGTACTGGAAAGGGGAATGGTGCATCTCATGCCGGAGGGACTCGGATTTAGAGATGCCGCTCTATCCGAGCCGGCCTCCTCGGTTTTGGCTGCTCAATCCAACGCAGGCATCGGTCTCGGAGACACGGTGCTCATCATTGGAGACGGGCCGATTGGTTGTCTTCATCTCGAAGTGGCTCGAGCCAGGGGTGCAGCTCGAATCATAATGGTTGGATTGACAAGGCTTAAGATCGTACCTGTCTTCGAGCCGGACCATCTTATTGATGCCGCTTCTGGAAATACGGTAGAGAAGGTTATCGAAATAACAGACGGGTTAGGGGCTGATGTCGCCATTATCGCTAACCCTGTCGCGGAAACTCAGGAACAGGGCGTAGAGGCGGTCAGAAAGAGAGGCAGGGTCATACTGTTTGGCGGGCTGCCCAAAACCAATCCGATGACAACCTTGAACAGCAATCTCATTCATTACAATGAATTGTCTGTCGTCGGTGCCTTCTCCTACCCTGCCTATATCCACGAGGCGGCGCTGGAGACCATTCGACTCGGCAAGATCTCTGCAGAGAGATATTTCACCAAGACCGTATCCTTGGAGGCGATTAACGAAGGGATCCGAGCTGCAGAGACCGGGAAGGCTTTGAAGGTATTGGTCGATCCGTGGCTGGACTTCTGAGATCGAGGAGAAATGAGTGATCGAGATAGATCGTAGGCTCGAAGAGCGAGAGATGGACGGCCGCCCAATCAGGGTTGGTCTGGTGGGCGCTGGTCAAATGGGGCGCGAAATTGTGGCTCAGATCGGGCTCATGAAAGGCATTGTGGCGAGTGTTGTCGTAGATCTCACCACTGATCGAGTACTGCAGGTATTCGAGGAGTCCGGTCATAGAACCGATGTGGTCGCTACGACGAGCCTCCAGGAGGCCGAGGCAGCCCTCTCGACGGGAAAGCGGGTAGCGACAACGGATTTCAGGCTGGCCACGTCCCTTTCTCAGGTAGATGTCGTGATCGACGCGACTGGAAGCGTTGTAATGGGTGCGCTTATCAGTCTAGACGCCATCGAACACAAGAAACACATAGTGATGATGAATGTCGAATGTGATGTGACGATTGGGCCCATTCTGCGGCGGATGGCCGAAAATGCTGGGGTGGTCTATTCTCTGGCGGCAGGCGACGAGCCTGCCGCAATACTGGAGCTCTGCCGGTTTGCCAAGGCGCTGGGTTTCGAGATCGTCGTTGCGGGAAAGGGAAAGAACAATCCGCTGGATATCTATGCGACTCCGGATACGCTGGCAGAAAAGGCGAAAGCTCGGGACATGAGCGCACGGATGCTCTGCGAATTCGTCGATGGATCCAAAACCGCTGTCGAAATGGCAGCGGTCTCAAATGCAACGGGACTCCTTCCGGACATTCGGGGCATGCACGGAGCGCAAGCCACGGTCCAGACCCTTCACAAGGTATTTTGTCCCGCTTCTCAAGGCGGTGTTCTGAGTCGTCCGGGAGTCGTTGATTTTGCCATCGGTGTAAGCCCCGGAGTTTTTGTAATCATCACTACCGAAAACCAACGAATCCGTTCTGGTCTCATTCAGAGGGACATGGGAGAGGGGCCCAACTACCTGCTCTTCCGCCCCTACCACCTCTGCAGCGTAGAGGTGCCTCTTACGGCAGCCCTGACCGTTCTTTACGGTGAATCGTCGGGCCATCCAAAGAGATCGATGAGTGCTGAGTGCATAGCCGTTGTCAAGAAGGATCTTGCAGCGGGAGAAAAGCTGGACGGAATCGGAGGATATTCGTACAGGGGAAGTATTGACCGGGCCGATATCTGCCGGAAGGAGAATCTGCTTCCCCTCGGTTTGGCGGACGGGTGTGTGATGAAACGGGATGTGAAGAGAGATACCGCGCTCAGCTTCGACATGGTGGAGGTCGACGAAAAATCGGTAGTGCTCCAGTTGAGGCGAATACAGGACGCCCTGCTCGCTCAGGACTCATAGACAGGAGGCGTAGTCATGGCCCTTGTAGGCTTGGACGTGGGAACTACGGGATGTAAAGCCATCCTCTTTGATGAGTCGGGAGATATCCTGGGCAGTGGTTTCCAGGAGTATGGCATTATCTGCAAGGAACCAGGAATGGCCGAACAGAATGCCGAGTCGGTCTGGCGTGCAACGTGCCTATCTCTCGCTCAGGCTCTCGAGGCCGGTAAGGGCGACCCCAGGTTCGCTGCCGAGAGGTTAGGGGCTCTGAGCCTTTCAGTCCAGGGAGACGCAGTCATACCGGTAAACGATCGGGGAGAGGCGATCTACAACGCAATCCTGGGTATGGACTATCGATCGGCGCCTCAGGCGGAGAGGTGCGCCAAAAGCCTGGGAGCGCGAGAGCTCTTCGAGAGGACCGGAATGCGGCCCCATGCCATGAACTCCATTGTGAAAATTCTTTGGTTCAGGGAAACCCATCCAAAGATATTCAACCGGGCCTGGAAGATCATGACGTACGCGGATTACATCATGTTCAAGCTCGGAGCCCAAGCCGTTATCGACCATACGATGGCATCGCGAACGATGGCCTTTGAGCTCAAAGATCTCGAATGGTCGTCGTGGATCCTAGGCAAGCTGGGACTTGACTCTCACCAGCTCTCTGATCCAAAGCCATCAGGCGAAATCTTGGGAAAAGTGAGCCCGGAGGTATCAGAGAAGACGGAACTTCCATCTGGGACGCTCCTTGTGACCGGAGGGCACGATCAAACCTGTGCGGGCCTTGGGGCGGGGCTGATAAGCCAGGGTAGAGGGGTGGTGTCAACGGGAACAGCCGAGGTGCTTTCGTCCACCTTCGAATCGCCGGCTCTGAACGATGCGATGTATGAGGGATACTATCCCTGCTATCTGCATGCCAAAAGGGGGATGTATTTTACCTTCTCTCTCAATCATGTAGGGGGGATTCTTCTCCAATGGTACCGCGACAACTTCGGAAGCATCGAGCTTAGGGAAGCCGAGGAGAGGGGAGAGGACGTCTATGCGCTCATGGATCGCAGGGTTTCGGACGGTCCATCAAAGGTTCTTATCTTGCCCCATCTCAACGGCAGCGGTACGCCGTCGTGTGACATGGATTCAAAGGGAGCGATCGTTGGCTTGAACCTCTCTACAACCCGTCACGACCTCGTGCGAGCCATACTGGAGTCTCAGACCTACGAGCTGCGGTTCAATATGGAAACCCTCGAAGCAGCCGGAGTGGTCATAGGGGACCTCTGTGCGGTGGGTGGCGGCGCAAAATCACCACTCTGGTTGCAGATAAAGGCAGACATTCTCGGACGCCCGGTCCGCACTCTGAAATCTTCGGAGGCGGCCTGCAGAGGCGCTGCTATTCTGGCAGGGCAGGCTTCGGGAGCTCTCGAATCCCTGGAGCAGGGTGTCGAAAGATTCGTTAAAACAAAAAAGGTGTATGAACCTGAGAAGGGGCGGAGGGCTCTCTATAACGAGATGTACGACCTCTACCGTTCCCTCTATCCCGCTCTCTCTCCGATAAACCAAAAACTCAGCGAACTGAAATATAGTGAAGACGAGTAGTCGCACACGAAAGCCCTTGATCCTACTTATTTTCCCGCCGATATACGATTTTGCCCTCTACGATTTCTTCATAAAACCCTTTGCCCTGCTCAAGCTAGGGGCGTGGCTCGAGGAGTGGGGATATCGCACCGCGCTCATCAATTACCTCGACTATCACGATCCAACAAGCTCCCGGATTCTGGGCCGCCCGAAGCGAAGAGGCAACGGCACGGGCAAGTTCTTCCGACAACCTGTGCTGTGCCCACCGATCCTGGAGGGTATCGATCGCCGATTTGCCCGTTATGGCATTCTACGGGAGGTGGGGCGGCTAAAGATCAGTAGCTTTAAGTCCGATCCTCCCGAGCTCGTGATGATCTCAACGGGCATGACCTACTGGTACATGGGGATTGCAGAGGTGGTTGAAGACCTTCGCGAGCTCCTTCCCAGGACTCCTGTTGTTTTGGGGGGGATTTATTCGACACTCTGCACTGAGCACTGCAAAAGCGCTATTGGGCCTGATTTTGTAGTCTCGGGACCTGCGTTTCCCCAATTGGCCAGAATTCTGAACAGGCTCTCTCTGCCTACGCCAAGCCTTCCACCCCGCAATCGATTGTTGCTGCTCCCAAGCGTTTTTGGCGACGCTGGAACTCTGCGCCTGAATCAGGGGTGCCCATTCAGGTGTAGTTACTGCGCCTCAGGAGTGTTGTGCGGGGAATTCGAACGAGGTGATCCTGTTCAAGTTGCTAAGCTTATACACGAGATGCATGATCAACTCGGTACGAAGAACTTTGCCTTTTACGATGATGCCCTTCTCGAAGACGGCGAGCTAGCCTTTTTCCCACTTCTCGAACAGATTATCGAGATGGATATCTCCGCCTCTTTTTTTATGCCAAACGCGGTCCACCTAGCTAAAATCGATAGACGGTGTGCCAGGCTTTTAAAGAGAGCCGGATTCCAGGAAGTGAGGATGGGATTCGAGAGCGCCAGCGGCGATTTTCATCGAGAGACAGGTGGAAAGCTCCAAGTGGAAATGCTGGGTCGAGTCGTAGAAGAGCTCAAAAGCGTCGGGTTTTCGCCTGGAAAGATCAGCGTCTATCTCCTCGTAGGTTTGCCCGATCAGTCTGCAGAGGATGTGGCGAAATCCATCCGATACGCAGCGTCCTTCGGGATACGTGTCCAACTGGCGGAATACTCTCCTGTTCCGGGTACAGGCCTTTGGAAGAGAAGCCTGGAGCTAAGCCGATTCCCGTTGGAAGCTGAGCCGCTTACACACAATAATACCCTACTGCCGCTTCAGGGAAAACTGTTCAGTCGTGCAGACCTCAAGCGCTTAACCCGGATTTCTCACAAAGCAATTAAAAAGAGCCTCTCGTTTTGATATAATCGATT
>CAZLRN010000264.1:0-6859 GCA_964561715.1 uncultured Spirochaetales bacterium | reverse complement strand
TTATGAAAGAAATACTTGACTACGCGCAGCGCTTTCAGATATGGGTCAAATTGTTAGGGTTGTGGGCGCAGCCAACGATATGCGGTGCCCTGTAGAATGCCCGTGAGGAGGAGCTGACTTTGCAAACCTATACCTTTGAGCAGACCAACAGACTCATACAGAGGGCCCGTCGCGTTATACCGGGGGGTATCTACGGTCATATGAGTCCGAAGTTCTATCTTCCCCCTTCAGACTATCCGCTCTATGCCGTCAAAGCGAAAGGAGCACGATTCTGGGATCCCGACGGCAACGAGTTCATCGATTACATGTGCGCCTACGGGCCGATGGCTTTGGGCTACAACCATCCGAAGGTCGAAAAAGCTGCAATGCGGGCTATGAAAAACGCAGATACAGCTACCGCTCCCTCCCCGGTTATGGTCGAGCTCGCCGAGTACCTGGTGAATCTCGTTCCCATTGCAGACTGGGCGCTTTTTGCCAAGAACGGCAACGATGCCACAAGCCTCTCCCTGATGGTGGCCCGGATGGCGACGGGGAGAGACAAGATCGTGCTCATTGAGCGCAGCTACCACGGATCAGCACCGTGGGCGCAGCGACCCGGGAGTAAGGGGACCGTAAACGGGGATCACGGCGACGTGCTCTACGCAAAGTGGAACGACTTCGCGGGACTAGAGAGGCTGGTCGAGGAGCATCCCAACGAGATCGCCGGATTCCTGTCGACCCCCTACTTTCACCCTGCCTTTGCAGACAGCGAGCTTCCTGCCGAAGACTACTGGCCAAAGGTGAGGAGTCTCTGTAGGAGGGAAGGCATTGTTCTGATCGTAGACGATGTGAGGTGCGGTTTCAGGCTGGATATGGGAGGATCCAACGAATACTTCGGATTCAAACCCGACCTTCTCTGCTTCAGCAAGGCGATCGCCAATGGCTATCCCCTGTCTGCCCTCGTGGGAACGGATGCCTTGAAGAGTGAGTGCGAAAAGGTGTTCGCTACCGGGAGCTTTTGGTTTTCTACGGTACCGATGGCTGCCGCCATGGCTGCCTTGAAAGAACTCGAGCGTATCGACGGACCGAAGATCATGCTGGAGAGGGGCAGGCGGCTGGAGAAAGGAATGGTACAAATCGCAGAGAGCTACGGATTTGATCTGAAGTTCACGGGAGTGCCGTCGATGCCCTTTGTGAGATTAGCCGGATACAGGGGAGCCGAAGTAGAGCCTGAGGTTCATCAGAGATGGTGCGGAGAATGCACGAAACGGGGAGCGTTTGTCGCCTCTCATCACAACTGGTTCCTCTCTGCGGCTCACACCGATCGGGAGATCGTGCGTACCTTCGAAATTGTCGAGGACGCCTTTCGGAGCCTTCCCGAACCTCGCCGTTGACTCCCACTAAGTGATTGCTATACTGTTGGCCCTGACTCATGAAGCCCGATCGGTACCATATCATAGTCATAGGGGGAGGCGGCACCGGCGCCGCGATCGTTCATGACCTCGCCCTCAGGGGATTTCGCGCCACACTTCTGGAAAAGGGGGAGCTGTTTTCCGGCACCACGGGACGTCACCATGGTCTCTTGCACAGCGGAGCCCGTTACGCCGTAAACGATCAGGAGGCGGCAAGGGAATGCATTCAGGAGAACGCGATTCTACGAGTTATCACGACGGATGTGCTCGAGCCGAACGATGGGCTATTCGTCACTCTCGATGACGAGGATGAAGCTTTCAAGGCGGAATTTCTAGAGGGCTGTCGCGTCTGCGGCATTCCAACAAGAGTGCTGACAGCGGAGCAGGCACTCCGACTGGAGCCCAATCTCAATCCCCGAATCCTATCGGCTGTTCAAGTTCCGGATGGATCGATGGATGCCTGGCGGCTTCCGATGCAGTTCCTGGCTACGGCACGCCACAACGGTGCCGCAATTCGTACTTTCTCCGAGGCAGTCGGCTTCGAGAAAGGAGGCGGCACGATCCATGGCGTTCGGGTGTTGGATCACAGATCACAGACGGATTACACGCTGCAAGGCGATTTAGTGGTCAACGCGACAGGTGCCTGGGCGGGACAGCTCGGCAGACTGGCGGAGGTCAGTCTTACGGTACGTCCCTCTCCCGGCGTCATGGTCGCAGTCGAGGGAAGGTTGACCAACATGGCTGTGAGCCATCTCCAGCTGCCCGGCGACGGTGACGTAATCGTTCCGCAGCGGAATCTGTCGATTCTGGGCACGAGCAGCTGGACCGTGGAAGATCCCGATGGAATCATCGCTCGTCGAGAGGACGCGGAACGCATGATACGAAAAACGGCCCTTCTCGCCCCTAAGGTCGAGCAGGCCCGGGTCGTTGCCGTATGGGCAGTAGCCCGGCCACTGATCGACACGGGCTCCGAAGAGGAGGGCAGAGCCTTGAGCCGCACCTTTAGATGCTTCGATCATGAAGAGTTGGATGGACTGGAGGGGCTCATCAGCATAGCAGGTGGAAAGGCAACGGTCCTGAGAGCCATGGCAGAAACTACGGTCGATCTGATCTGCAGAAAGCTGAGTGTGCAGATCCCTTGCAGCACGCGAGAGACCAAACTTCTGCCGTTCAGGAGCTACTACAGAAACACGAGAAATTGAACGAAGCCTTTCAGGATAGAAGGAGAATCGACTTTTGAAGCGAACCTTTAAAATCAGCAGATTCAAAAAGGGGATCGTCGATCCTCCCCAATTCGATATCTTCGAAATCGAGATAGAAGGGCATGCTTCGGTGTTGGACGCTCTGGAGACTATCCGGACTACCCGGGATGCGACACTTATGTATCGTCACTCCTGTCATCATTCCTCCTGCGGAACCTGCGCCTGCAGGATCAACGGGATCGAGAGGCTGGCCTGTACAACCAGAATGGCTGATCTGGAGAAGGGCGAGATCCTCGTCGAGCCTCTGAAAGGATTTCCAGTCATCACAGACCTCGTGGTGGATGTAACGGGCCTCTACCGTGATATCGGTACTACCTGGAGCTATACTCGATCAAGTGAATGGAACCCTGGAGCCGATACCCCGCCCGGTGTCGAATCTTACCGTCGGCTGGAGAACTGCATCGAATGCGGAGCCTGCGTATCCGCCTGTCCGGCTGTAGAGGAATTCGACACCTTTATGGGTCCTGCAGCCCTTGCTGCCCTGGATAGGGAGCTGGCTAAACGACCGGAGAACAGCATGGATCTTATGGCCCAGGCAGGAAGTGAGCGGGGGGAGCGACAATGCATTCGGGCTCTCCGATGCAGCGCCGTGTGTCCAACCGGAGTCTATCCAGCCCGGCACATCATGAACTTACGAAGGCGGCTCGCTGACTCTTGATCGATTGGGCGAAGGCTAGCGCGGAAATACAGCCTAACAGGGCTGGAAGCGTGAAAACTCGGACAGCGGCGCGAAGCCCCCACTGATCGGCTATGATTCCAAAGAGAGCAGGGCTGATGGAATGAACAATCGTCGAGATGGCCATGACGATTCCAAATACACGACCGCTTCCCATCTTCTTCCCAAAAACCGCAAAGAGCATATTGCGGCTGGGCATGAAGGCTCCTGCACAGGCGCCGAGCAACACGAGCAGAGGTGGAAGCATCCATGCGGGCAAGGCCACGCTGAAAAAGAGAACTAACGGTACCATCAGTCCGCAGAGGATCAGGTAAGCCCAAACAGGGCTGTGCCGATCAATCCACAGACCGGCCAGGAGCGCTGTGATCATTCCCCCAAAAAAGTAGAATCCCGATGTATAGCTGGCCAGAGCCGGAGAGAGGCCTATCTCTTTCACAAAAAAGGTGGGCATTAAATTCATGACCGCTGTTATGCTGAGAAAGAGCAGCATGCTGCTCGTACAGAGAAGAACAAAAGGCACGAAACCGGTAGGGGCAGCTGGATGGGCTTCGGCGCGTCGCGGAGCGCTCCCTTTGGCAGGATGGTTGCGTAGAAGCTCCCGGCGGAACCGGAGAAAGAGGATTCCAATGATCAATCCTGGCAGAGATATCACAGCTATGACTCCCTTCCAGTGCATCACTCGCAGCAGGGCTCCAGCGACCACAACCAAGAGAAAGATAGCGGTGAGGCCCCAGAACTCAAACCTTCCGAAGGCCCATCCCTTGCGGCTCTGAACGGCCTCATTGATGAGATTGTAGATTGCAGGATGAAAGGTGCTGACCCCAGCTGCTGTGAGAAGCAGAAATGACACGAAGAGCGCAAAGCTCTGAATAATACCTGCGGCCAGCAGACCGCCCGAGGCCAGGAAAAAACCCAGGCCAATTATGATCGGCGGCGAGAGACGGTCCGAAGCCCATCCCATGAAAAAGGAGAACAGAGCTATGACAAACAGATAGGAGGTCATGAGTATGCCGGCAGCCGTGTAGTCCATCTTGAACTGGTCCAACATGAGCGGAAGCAGAATCGGCAGGATGAACCAGTACATATCATTGGTCCCGTGGCCGAGGCTGCTCATAACAGCCAGGTGGGAATTGGATTTGCTATGAGGTTCTTTCATAGAGTCTGGGGCTCTTATCGTTGGCTGCGCCGAAAACCCAAACAATTTGGCTTATTTTCTATATGCAGCCAACTGCTTGCTCCGTAAGCTGCTTGCGAAGCAAGCTGCTTGAGGAACAAGCTTGTGGCAATTACTTCACAAAATCTTGTTGAATAAACAAGATTTTGCTCCATGATTGCATAGTAGGTGAATTGATGTTGAGGGGCAATAGCATTCAGAAGCCCGGCTTCATGCCCCGATACTTCGCTACGGATCTGTAGAGAGCCAGCACGTTTTCTTTGGGTGTGTCGGGCTGAATGTTGTGGCAGGGGCTGAGAATGTAGCCTCCTCCGGCTCCCACTTCTTCCATCAGATGGAGGACCTCCAGCTCTATTTCATCCGGGGTCGATCTCTGCAGCCAGCCCTGCACATCCACGGCACCGTGCAGGGTGAGCTCATCGCCGAACTTCTTTTTCAGCTCGTAGGGGTTCATGCCGACAGCCTGGGCCTGAATGGTTTGCAGAGCATCCATGCCGATTTCGATAAAGCGGGGGATCAGCTCGACACTCGAACCGCAGCAGTGATGGGAAATTCGGGCTCCGTAGGAATGAGCCAAATCGAAGAGCACCTTCTTTTTATCGGCAAAGAGTCGGTCAAAGCTGGTTGGAGAGATGAGCAGTCCTCGCTGGCTGCCGAAATCATCGCCGCAGAAGACAAAGTCAATGCGCCCCGTCGCCGCCTCGAGGGTTCGCTCGGTCACCTCCATGTAGAAGCGATGGCGCTTTTCTACGATAAACAGAAAGACCGGGTCTTCGAGGGCGATGTCCAGGAGGACCTGCTCGACGCCTCGGCCGTAAGCGGTGTTGTTGATGAAATCCTGGACGCTTGTGCTGCCCGTGGCTACTGCCAGGTCGGGATACCTGGCACATAGGCCGGGAATAGCATCGTAGTCGTACCAGTCGGGATTGGGCCAGGGGAAATCCTCCGCCTCTTCGACGGTTGTCCACTTGGCGTAGGGATAGTTGACTGGTTCGGCGTAGTCTCCGTATTCATTGGGCATCGGCTTTTTGAGCACCCCCCATTCGTTCATGACAGAGCCGTCCTCGTATCGCGGAAGCGGTGGACCGATGTAAGGGGGATTGACGTAGCGGATGTCGGTTCCCAGGCGGTCTCTCAGGGCATCATCATCGTCGATGCCGAAGTGTTCCAAAAGCGCGCTTTGGATCTCGGGTGTTGAAAAGTAATCTGCCGGCGCATAGTCGGGTTTGCTGTGAGCAAAGGCAGCCTGGACGCGTTCTCTCGGTGTCATATTTCAGTCCTTCTCATCGGTCTTTTTCTGCCCGTAGTAGGCACCTGCGCCGTGTTTTCTGAAAAAATGTTTGTCCAGGAGAGCCTTCTTAATGGGCTTGACCTCTGAATTGACGGAGATCGAGAGATAGTTGAGCTCGGCGATGTACTCGAGAATGAAGCCATTGGCCGCCGCCTCTGTCGGGGTCTTGCCCCAGGTGAAGGGTCCATGGGAGGCCACTAAAACCGCTCCAATTTTCCGATAGTCATAATACTTGAAGGTCTCGATGATCTGGACGGCAGTCTCCTCCTCGTAGTCTCTCTTTATCTGACTGTCCCGGATCACTTCCGTGCAGGGGACCTCACCGTAGAAGTAGTCGGCATGGGTCGTACCCAGGCAAACCAGCGCTCGTTTGGCCTGTGCCCAGGCTGTGGCGTACTTGGAGTGGGTATGAACGATACCACCGATCTCCTCGAAGGCTCTGTAGAGCATCACGTGAGTCTTGGTGTCGGAAGAGGGATTGAGGTCGCCCTCCACCACGTTGTACTGCAAATCTACCCTAACCATCCTTTCGGGCGAGAGATCCTCGTAATCGACTCCGCTGGGTTTAATGATGACCGTGCCGCTCTCCCTGTCGATGCCCGACGCGTTGCCGAAAGTGTGGACAACAAGACCGCTGCGCACGATCTCCATATTGGTCTCATAAACCTCTTCCCGTAGCCGCAAGAGGCGTTCCTTTTTGTTCATCTCTCTGCTCTGGCCTATAATTCTTTCAGCGTTCCCTCGAGAAGCTTGCCGAGGTTCAGATACCTCTGATAGATCGCCTCATACTTTGTGGCCCTCTGCGGATCAGGTGAGTAGGTCTCGCTGAAGCCGCTTCCCATATTCTTTTGGGCCGTTTCCACATCGGCATAGAGCCCCGCTGCCACGGCTCCGAACATAGCCGCTCCGAGAGCGCAGGTCTGCTCGCTGGTAGCTACCTTGATGGGCTGGTTCATGACATCGGCCGTTACCTGCATAACAAAGGGCGAGTTCTTGGTGATGCCTCCAACAGCCACGACCTCCCCGATCTGGACTCCCTCGCTGATAAAGCGATCCATTGTAGCC
>CAZLRN010000263.1:0-6875 GCA_964561715.1 uncultured Spirochaetales bacterium | reverse complement strand
GTTGAGGCTCGAAGCCCCGGTTTTCTACCACATCTCGAAGAACGAATCCCTTCGATCCCATCCGGGTTTCGATGCTTCGCGAGAGAACCATGTGCTCACCCATCGCAGTGGCTTCTCTGATTTTGCCGCTGAGGCGGATCACATACTCTTCTCCCTCCCAGTCCTGAGCGATGCAGACATCTTCGGCAGCCGAGTTGGCAATACGACCATGCAGGCCGAGAGGCACGCCCTGATCGGAGCCGGGAGCTCCTGAGTAGGTGATTCCGCAGGTTGTCAGGAGACCGACATAAAAGCTGCGCAGCCAGCCCAGTCCAGGCTCTTCATAGTAGGCTGGAGAGGTGATGCCGGTTCCAGAGAGAAAGCCGAGGTTGTTCTCTCTGTAAAAGGCAGAGGGGATATCCATGCCCCGACCGGGCAGGACCGTGAACCGAAAACCGCCTCCTGTGTGCACATCGATGGCTTTCACTCCCTCTGCCTTGCCGCCGGCGAGCACCGTAGATCTGGCACCAGCGATTTGCGCCGGATCGCCGACATAGGAGAGAAGCTCCCGCTTTTTCCATTCCTTTCCCGCAAAACGTGCCACGATATTCCCCCGATAATGTGATGGACCGATTATACAACAGTACTGCCGAATTGACATCCACCGATGCTCTGTCTATAAAATGATCTTCAGAATTTCGGACAAGGTAAGCCAGATGTTAGAATCAGAAAAAGCTCTCTACGAGCTACGCATTGAAGGGTTCATAATCCGGCTGGAGGAGCTCATCTACGAGAGCAAGATACCTCTTCGGCTGCAGATGCGGGTGTCGGACGAGGCCGTTCCCTTTGGCGATCGCCTACGTGGCGGTTATCGTTCGATAGAGATAGGCGAAGTGTGGGGGCACGAATGGCAGTCTGCATGGTTTCATGCGGAGAGCCGCGTGCCGGAAGATTGGAAGGGATCGAGTGTCGTGGCGCTACTAAATTTCACAGGTGAGGCCTGCATCTTCTCTTCAGATGGAGTTCCTCTCCAAGGAGTTGCCGGGCATTCTGTATTCCATCCGCGTTATATCCGGGAGCGCTTTCGTCTGTTCTCATCCTGTGCCGGAGGCGAAACGGTTGATCTGTGGATCGAAGCCGCAGCAAACGGCCTCTTCGGCGTGGACAAATTCAGGGATCCACCCCGAAATGCGCCGGACCGACACGGTCGGTTCGAGGCCCGGATCAAGGCGGCTCATCTGGCGGTCTTCAGAGAGGATCTTTGGCAGCTGCTTCTCGATGTAAAGCTTCTGGGCAGCCTTATGATGTCTCTACCCGAGAATTCGGTTCGGAGATCCCGGGTGCGTCGCTCTCTAAGCGAGGCGATTGATATCTTTCACGAGGACTCACGATCGGTAGCAGAGGCCAGGGCTCGTCTCAGGGCAGTTTTGAATGTAGGGGCTTCGCCTTCCGATCTCTCCACGGCAGCCGTAGGCCATGCCCACATCGATACGGGATGGCTGTGGCCTGTTCGAGAATCTGTACGCAAGTGTGCAAGAACCTTTGCGACGCAAATCGCGCTTCTGGATCGATACCCCTCCTACATCTTTGGCGCCTCTCAGGCCCAGCACTACCAGTTCGTCAAGGACCACTATCCGGCTCTCTACAAAAAGATCAAAGAGAAAGTCGCCCAGGGGCGTTGGGAGATTCAGGGAGCGATGTGGGTTGAAGCGGACAATAACCTCATCAGCGGAGAGTCGATGGTGAGGCAAATCCTGCTGGGAAAGCGTTTTTTTCATGAGGAGTTCGGCGTCGACGTGCGAAACCTTTGGCTTCCGGACGTCTTCGGCTACAGCGCTTCGCTGCCACAGATCCTCAGAAAAGCGGGTGTCGACTATTTCGTGACCCAGAAGATTTCGTGGAGCCAGTTCAACCGCTTTCCCTACCACACATTTATATGGAAGGGCATAGATGGGAGTGAGGTGATCAACCACTTCCCGCCCGAAGACAATTACAACAGCAGGTTGACACCCGAACGCCTGATCTACGCCAGGGACAACTTTGCCGAGAAGGGATACATCGATGAGTTTCTGACGCTCTTTGGAGTAGGGGACGGCGGCGGCGGCCCCAAGGAGGAACACATTGAGATGGGGCTGAGGCAGAAGAATCTGGAGGGAACGCCCCGAGTCGAATTTTCAGCGGCCCAACCCTTTTTGGACCGCATGGGCAAGAAGCGGGAAAGCTTGAAGACCTGGGCCGGAGAGCTCTATCTGGAGCTGCACAGGGGAACCCTGACTACTCAGGCTTACAACAAAAAGATGAACCGCCGTATGGAGATACGGCTCAAGCAGCTCGAGTTTTACTTTTCATGCTTGCCGTTGGCGGAGTACCCTCAAGCAGAGCTGGAGCGGCTTTGGAAGATCCTCCTGCTCAATCAGTTTCACGATATCATTCCGGGATCTTCTATCAATCTCGTCTACCAGGACAGCCGCGAAGATTACGGCCGCATGGAACGGCTGGCCGAGGAGTTGCGCAGCCGCGCAGCCTCTTCTCTGTTTGAGCCCAACAGAGACGCTCTGTGTGTCGTAAATACACTTCCCTATAGATACACCAAACCGATAGAGCTTCCCGAATCCTGGAGGGGATATGAGGTCTGCGACGAATCGGGAACCACATTAACGGTTCAGCCATCGGACGAATCGGTCCCGTTGGGACCTCTCGTTCAAATGGAGGTCGCGCCTATGGGAGCCAGAACTCTTTTCAGAGGGCAAAAGCGGCAGGTATCTGCGGATGATTCGGAATCGGATTCCGCAGAGCATGACCGACTCGTTCTGGAGAACGAGCTTGTTCTCTACGAGTTCGATGGTAACGGCGTTATGGTTCGCTGCTGGGATAAGGAAGCCCGGCGTGAGGTGCTCAGCGTCCCCAGCAACATTCTCAACCTCTACGAAGACCGTCCAGCCAAATGGGATGCCTGGGATATCGATATTTTTTACGAGAACCAGCTTCTGGATCGGGCCCATCTGGACTCCTGGGACCGAGTCGAAGGCCCTCTGAGGAGTATATTGAGCTTTCACTTTACGATCGGCGAATCGCGGATCGATCAGCTCGTCTGCCTCGATCGCATATCCAAGAAGGTGGACTTTCAGACCCAGGTCTCCTGGTGCGAAAGACACAAGATGCTGCGCGTCGCCTTTTTCACAACCATTATTTCTCCCTCTGCCCGATTCGATATACCCTTTGGAACTCTCGAGAGAGGAACTCACAGAAATACTCCCTGGGACCGAGCAAGATTCGAGGTTTGCGCTCATCGGTTTGCCGACCTCTCCAGCGGGGATTATGGCGTGGCGTTGTTGAATGACTGCAAATATGGATACAAGGTTCTCGGTTCAGAGCTGAATTTGAATCTGCTCCGATCACCGACCTATCCTGATCCGGACGCAGATCTAGGCGATCACACCTTTACCTATAGCCTTTTGCCGCACCTGGGCAGCCTCACTGACTCCGATGTCCGGGCCGAAGCGGCGCAGCTCAATCAACCCGTAGAGCTGTTCGAGGGTTTTAAGGGCAGCTCTTTTAGGCTGCCTCTGATGATCGAGGGTGAAGGCATCGTTTATGAGGTTCTGAAGAAGGCCGAAAGGGACAATAGTCTAATTCTCAGAGCCTTTGAGACCCGAGGTTGTCTGGCCCGTGCGACACTGAAGTGCTACGAGGCACTGAACTGCTTCGAGACCGATTTGATGGAGGACTCCGAATCCAAGATTGAATTCGAAGGGGATAGCTCTCGCATTGAATTCGGTCCATTTGAGATCAAAACGATCAAGGCCAAGTGGGCTTGAAGAGTCTGGGGGCTATGTCAGCCCGATCGAGATTCCAAGCTGTTCGAGTTGTCTTTCGATTGCCTTTCGTCCCTCGTCGCCGAACAGCGTCTGAATAATCGTCTTTGCCTCCGCGGGCATCGCTGCGCCAAGAACCGGGCGTTCTATCAAGGAGGTGTTCCTTTTAATTTTGATTGCAGCGGCGTGGAGGAGATACCTTGGCAAAAAAGAAGACCCACCGTATTTGGCGTCACCGCTTAGAGCATGATTGTGCAGAGCCGCCTGAGCGCGAATCTGATGCGTGCGGCCGGTGTGGATCCTCAGGAGCCCAAGAGTCACGTGAGCAGACATCTCGAGCGGAAAGACCTCTGTAACTGCCGGCCGGGCTTTGTCGCCCCCTTCTATCTCCAGGTGGGATTTCTTGTCGACGGCATCTCTGGCCAGAGAGTCACTCCAGATTTCTTTCCTGTCAATTTCTCCGTCCAGGATACCTATGTAGTACTTCTCCATTCTCCTGCTTTGGAAAAGCCGTGTGGCGGTTTGAGCCCCCTTTAGTGTTTTGGCAAAGATGATGAGCCCCGAGGTATTTCGATCCAACCTATGGACGGGACCGGGATTGAAGGAGAGAGAGGCAGGCAGGCTGGGGGCGAGGTATTTCTGGACTGCGGTGTCGAGAGACTCCGGTCCATGCACGAGAAGCCCGCGCGGCTTGTTCAGTACCAATACGTGGGTGTTCTCGAATACGATCATGGGGTGAATTATGGAGGCGGTGAGTTCCACCGAAGCCTCATCTGAGTGAGAACGACGGCTCTCCTTCGATTCGTCAAAGCCCATGACTGAAATCGAGTCACCGCTATTGACCTTTGTGGAGGCTTTGACGCGTTTTCCGTTCAGTCTAGCCTCCCCCTGGCGTATGATCTTGTATATGTGACCGAGCTTCATCTGAGGAAACATCTTTCTGATGACTCTATCGAATCGGCGCCGGTGGTCATCATCTGTCGCAGTATATTGCCGCCATTCCCTTTCTTTGCTCATCATCTATCGACCTGGGGTTCGCCCATGTAATCCCTTTCGACAAATACCATACCGCTGAGCAGCGGAGCGAATCAATAACCTAAATCGACGGGTGGGGACGCAACGGCCCGAACGATGAGTGAGGGGCGTTAACGTCCCCAACACGTTTCTCATCGTACACCTTGACAAATCCCCCCCTAAATACAAAATACATTGGATTATGCCTCAGGTGATAAATGGATTTCATGTACAATCTCTTCAATAATCCGATATTCCTATCAGCTCTGTTTAGCTGGTTGATTTCTCAGATATTGAAGTCCATTATCGATATTTTTCGCAGGAAGCCTCGATCGGCGAAATCTATCCTCCTGCGAATCTTTTGGGCAACAGGTGGCATGCCCAGTAGTCACTCGGCGGTAGTAACCGCACTGGCAACCTCGATTGCCTTTGTCCAGGGCTTGGAATCCCCTCTCTTTATCTTGGCGCTCTTCTTTGCTTTCTTGACGGTGCGGGATGCGCTGGGGGTGAGGCGTGCCGCCGGAGCGCAGGCTATTGTTCTCAACCAACTCATTCATGAGCTATCCCGTAAGGTCGAAATCGCTGCCAAGACGGTCAAGGAAATACATGGACACAAGATCTCAGAGGTTTCGGTCGGAATTCTCCTGGGATTTTTCATCGCAGTCGCATTCTGCAATCTTTAATTGGATTACAGTGGAACATCGCTCGCATACCGTCACGATCCTTTCGTCTCTCTGCCTTCTCCTTTTTATTTTGTTTTCTATATTGCCTCTGCTGGTGCCTTCGTATCGAGCCAAGGGACAGCTTTGGAACGGCTACTACACAGTTCTAATCAGGAGCGGTGAAGCGTATAAGGATTTCTTGGCTCGTGGGGGGTGGAGCAGCATTCTCAAAGATTCCAATTCCGAGCGGGTGATTTCGCAACACACACAGACCGTAGAGTTTTCGAGCTTCGAAGGATTGGAATCGGTAAGGGTCGACTATCTGGAGGGCCGCTTCGATCAGTTGGACCCTCGACTGGACCCGTATATGAAGCGTCTCATGCATTTCTTCGAGGGTGACGGTGAGTGGTCGCGTATTTTTATACCTTCACGGACCCCCGTGTTTCGCATTTTCTTGAGGCTTCTGGTGGCCTTTCCAGGCTGTGGACGTAATTGGCGGCTGGTTGATTTCGATATTTACGGTAAAACCCTCTCGTTGGTTCTTTCAGTCCTTTTTCTGATAGTGCTGTATTTTGCCAAAAGAGAGTTTGAGTATCGCTGGGTCGTAGCGTTGGGCTACGTGCCATGGTTTTTCTCGATAATATCGGGAGACTTCTACGATCTGCTCTCCTTCTATCTGCTCTTTCCCGCCTGGTATCTCGTTATCGAGGAAAGCCTCGACATAACAAGGGAGGCTGCGTTTTTCGACTGGTTGAGCCCTGATCTGGAGCGTCTTCGGTACCGGTATATCTATTTGGGGGCAGTCTTCCTTTTCACAACTCTGCTTCGGATGTTTTCCGGCCAGCCAGCCAGGGAGCTGTTGAGGAATCTAGCTCCTCTCGTAGCGATGATGGCTCTCATAGGCGTTTATATCCTTCGTGTTCAAATCCACTGGTTCACCCATGATCATCTGGTTTTTTCACCGATTCGAATTATCTCTGGCTCACGAGGTAACCTCAGGCGAGGTTATGTAGTCGGTGCGTGCGTGCTTGTAGTTATGACTCCCTTCCTCCTGCTCATCGGTGGTCCCACTTCGAACCTCAGCGTTCCGGTCCCTCTTGCTGTAGCGGGATCAGGCTCATTCAGCTGGAGAGGGCTCGAAAATCTGTGGATGTCGACGGCACGGAATCAGCAGCAATCAAATTTGCCTGACATAGCCGATTACATCGTACATATGGCTTTCCAAGAAGGGCTGCCTTACGGAGAGCCATACTCCTTTCCAACGCGGGGGCGCAGGCTGACAGTCTCTAACTTCAGTGAGGATCGTCAAAACAACAGGATCCTCAAATCCTCTCAGATCGTCACAACTTTTGACGACCTTTGGCTTGCCAGGACTCTCGACAATCCTCCCCCGGGTTCTCTGGAA
>CAZLRN010000262.1:0-6935 GCA_964561715.1 uncultured Spirochaetales bacterium | reverse complement strand
CGTGAATGCCATTCACGCGCTCTAGCCAACTGAGCTACACCCCCTCGGTTTTACTGATGCCCGAGACTGAAAAGTAATTGTACGTTTATTAATTATATTACTGCTGGTTTTTTATGTCAATTAATCGCATCAATAATGCGCGCGTATTTCCCCTTCTTTCTTCTGTTCCTACGGGTGTCAGCTCCAGCCATGGAACCTCTCGGAAGCTCTGTAAAGTCATTATCTTCTATATACCTCGATGGCCCTTTTCTGCATGAGCGAGGCCCACACTTCGGATACGGGAAAATAACGACTCTTGCCCAGCATTCCTCCGTCTGGATATCTAACTGTATTGGTAGCCCAGTCACCGGGCGCCGGATCGTGCACGATAAAATACCTCTCATCCTCGGATAACCCATGCAGGACGATATAGTGACCGCACTCATCAAAATAGTAGCGTCCGCGCCTTGTCAGGGTTACATTGCCTTTGGGCATGCCGATCTTGCCTGTATGAATCCAGATAATGGCTATATTGCCTCTTTTAACTATTTCGGCGAGGTCCGTTACCACCCTCAACTTTGTGAACCGGGATTTGACCCCATTTTTCGTAATGACCCATTTTTGGTGTTCCAGACTCGTGGCTCTGCTTCCGTTGGGCTCTCCTATCTGGTTTCTAACCTCCATGACTGAAATATTCCGTCCCATGGCCCAGTGAATCGCCATGGCGGCGCAGGTGGGACCGCAATTGCCGGTACCACCGGTGCCGAACTGAGTCTTGTACCAGTCGTAGTCGACAGCTTGCCCATTAGTTTCTGCCCAAATTGCCTGAGACAAGATCCCGAAGAGTCCTATGACTATAATAAACCGTAGCTGCATGAATATGCCTTCCTTGGCGCGAAAATGACGGCTTGACTTTTTCATTTCTCTTGATTATCGGTAGAGTATACCTCTTTACCATAATAAGGAAGGAAAAGAATGGCAATTAACTACAAGGATTTGGGAATGGTCAATACTCGCGATATGTTCAAGAAAGCGATGGCGGGCAAATACGCCATCCCGGCATACAACTTCAACAACATGGAGCAACTGCAGGCTATCATCACTGGTTGCGTGGAATCGGAGTCTCCGGCCATACTTCAGGTTTCGAGGGGCGCTCGATCCTATGCCAGTCAGACCCTCTTGAGGCATATGGCGAGAGGAGCGACGGAGCTGGCTCGCGAACTGGGGGGAGGCAGGCTCATCCCTATCGCCCTTCATCTCGACCATGGCGACACTTATGAGACCTGCGTATCCTGCGTCGATAACGGATTCTCCTCCGTTATGATTGACGGCTCTCATCTGCCCTATGAGGAGAACATCGAGGAAACGAAAAAGGTCGTCGAATACGCCCATAAGCATGATGTGACCGTGGAAGGCGAATTGGGAGTCCTGGCGGGAATTGAAGAGGATGTCCAGGCGGCCAAGGCTATTTACACGCAACCGGAGCAGGTAGAAGACTTTGTCTCGAAAACTGGAGTAGACTCCCTTGCGATATCTATAGGCACCTCTCACGGCGCCAACAAGTTCCGTCCCGAGCAGTGCACCCGAGATGAGCGAGGAGTGCTCGTACCACCTCCTCTTCGATTTGATATTCTAGAAGAGATTGAAAAAAGAATACCTGGTTTTGTCATAGTGCTGCACGGCTCCAGCTCCGTGCTTCCGGAGTACATCGACATCATCAATAACTTCGGCGGAAAGATGAAGGATGCTGTAGGAATCCCAGAGGAGCAGTTGAGAAAAGCGGCCACCTCGGCTGTCTGCAAGGTGAATATCGATTCGGATGGTCGGCTCGTCGTGACAGCACTGATTCGAAAGGTTCTGGGGGAAAACCCCGGGGAGTTCGATCCGCGCAAGTATCTCGGTCCTGCGAGAGAGGAGCTCAAAAACATGATCATTCGAAAGAACAGGGACGTGCTGGGTTCTGCAGGGCATGCGTGGGATTAGTTCTTGGAATTGATATATCCCTCAACAGAGGTATCGAGTTTCCAGATATGGGGGTAATACTGCTCCCACCTGAAATGCGGCAGGAGCTCAACGCCGATTAGCGAAGCATCACCCTGGGTTTGATGCTCCTTGAGAGCATTGAACTGAATCTCTCTATAGGTCAATCCGGTTACGGGATCCTTCTCCATCATGTCGATTCGTTCGAGGGAGGGGTATAGTTTTTTTTTCTGCAAAGGGTCCACAGAGACGAGATAACCCTGAATAAAGCTATTGCCCCGCGCCATGAGATAACGAAGCACGGAATGCACAATGCTTCCCACAGCTTTGTGCTCGAAATGCTCAAAGGCTTCGGTATTGAAATCGGATGAGACAACAACGGTCGGGCGAAACCCCTCTAAAATTCTTCTCACTTTCTCGAAGAGCATCTTCTCACCACCCCATTCATCGATCACCCTTCGAACAGAAAGGTAGTCCCGGGAAGTGTTGTAGGGGTGGTTGGTCAAACCCAAGCGAATATAGACCTCCGAGCCAAGCACAGACAGTGCTGCCTTGGCCTCCTCGACTCGCGCTGCAGCCAGTTCCTCGCCCTGGAGGTTTACAAGTGGAAGGGATCCATCGATTCTCCGGTTAGGAAATTGATCCAAACCTGATTCCCCATCTGTAAAGAGAACGGTCACGATTCTCTTTCCGTTACGCCGAGCCTTGGCTATAAAACCAGCAAAGTCGAGGCTTTCGTCATCCGGATGAGCATGGAAGAAGAGAATATCCGCCTTGAAGAAGTCGATCTTTTCCGAAGGTGCGATGACATGAATCGGGATCCTTCGAAGCGGTGCTACCTGAATGGGAGCAGGTGCCAATTCGGGATCGTAGCCCGCCTCTAATGGTCCTGAGTCGGCAATCTCCTCTTCAACAGTAACTGTAACCTGCTCCTCTGTTACTTGCTCCTGCGGAGACGGGTGCCTCTCGCCAGGTGCAGGCTGCGCTCTTAGGGGGGGTCGCTCAGCAATAGAGACCTGATAGGTGAAGTAGGCGTTTTCACCGGCCTCCCTTATCAGTCCATCAGTGGCCGGGTCATCTATAATCTGTTCGAGAGTAGCGCTCTGGGAAGCTTGGCTGTAGGGCAGAGAAGCCTCCGCAGGTGGACCCGGGATCGTATGCGCTTTTCTTATCGTAACGAGAAGCAGTGAGAATATCAGCAAGAAACATCCGGCCGAAAGGGGAATATGGCCGTATTTTCTTACTGTTGGAACCTCAACAGCCTCGTCTTTCAGACCATTAAAGGTGAGACTGAACTCACCGAACTTGAGCCGATCACCGCCGCGGAGTTCCTTTTCCTTTACAGCAACGCCGTTTAGCAGAAACTTTCTTTTCGAATTAAAATGGGCGACTCCTTCGTCCCAGCTATAGGTGAAAACATCCCTCCACCCCCCGGTCTTGACGTCCAGACGAATATCACAATCCTGGCTGTTTCCAACCGTCACTGGCGAGCGCTTCAGAGTATAGGTCTGCTCTTTACCTCCATAACGCTTGATACTAAGACTCAGAAAAGTTCTCCGATTGGCCAAAACCTCTTCGTTGCGTCTCTCCTGCTTCCTCGCATAACGATGCAGAAAGATGCTTAAACCTATAAGCAGTGTGCCAGCTGCAAGCATCCAGACAAAGACCATCGGTTGAGATCTGCCCTTTAAGAGCTTGCCCGAAAGGCGTGGCAGTTTTTTGGGCATATTGATTTCTGACCCTGAACCTATCATCGGTGTTATGGGATGGCTTTTAGCATTCTGGGTTGAATTCTGGGTCGGATTCTGGATCGGCGTCCTGACAACCTTACGCTTGACTATGACCTTTTTTTTAATCGTCTTTCCAGCGAGACGGCCGGCCAGCTCCTCCAGACGGTCAAAGGTGTAAAAACCACCCCCCGTGTAGCGAGCCAAGCGGACGAGGGGTTCTGTGAGGGCCGGATTGCTCGGATCATCAAATCCCAGCACAAAAAGCCTAATCCTGTTTTTTTCATAACTCGATGAGAGGAGGACCTGAAAGCTCGAGCTTTCAGTAGGAATACCGTCCGATACGAGTAAAACGGCTTTTTCTGATGCTCGCCCCTTACGAATCAGGTAATCGGCTGCCAAATCGAGGGAAGTTTCGATGGGAGACAATCTCCCGACTTCCAGCCTCTCGACAATGGCGAGCAGTGAGCGGGGACTCGACGTGAAGGACGAGTCAATCGCTACTTCCTCTGAATCGGTAAAGGAGACCATAGCCCATTCTGTTTTGGTTGGGGGTCTTGAAAGCAGATTTCGCAGCCCCCGCTTGACAACATCGAGGCGCCGCTCGAGAGAAGGCGTGATGATTCTCATGCTGTAGGAACAATCCACAACGATAACCACACTCCTGGCGACAGCGCTATCCTGAGCTCGGACGGTGAGATGGGGCAATAAAATCAAGCACGCAAAGAAGACCGCGAGGAAAGGGCGACGCATTGATGTACGATCACGATAACACGATTGACGCTTCATTTCTATGGGTTTTGCCGGTATTACGCTGACAAAGATCTCTCTATTGACTAGTATCGTCGTAATTATTAATCTATTCAGGATTTCGTGTGGTATTTCGCGCTTTATCGTTGGCTGCATGTAAAAAATGGGCCAAATTGTTTGGGCTGTGGGCGCAGCCAACGATATAGTGCGAGCAATTTGATGCGCCTGTCGTATAATGGTAATACCCAAGCCTTCCAAGCTTGTGATAGGGGTTCGATTCCCCTTGGGCGCTTCCCTTAAAACCTTTCAAAGAAAAAAGTTATAAGCCCCTCCATGGCGGAGGGGTTTTTTTGTTGCTAATACTATGACGAATCCATGCAACGGTCTATGAAGAGATTGCCAAATCTTTCCTGATCAGGGGGACGGGACGAGATCTACGTTGTACGTGACAGAACAGTAGAGAGGACGAAGCAGTCGTCCGTAAGTTCTATTTCGCGGTTGAGCCTCCAGCCGACCGGATATGTCCCTCTCGCGCGCTGAGGCTGCTCAGCCGGCAGCCGCAGAAGAGGCGGAGGCGTCTAGAACGCTCCGGTCCTGTCGTGCCGCCCAATCGCTAAATCGCTTCCAATTGCTCTGACCACAGAATTGCGGTAATCTCAAGTTATTAAATGAAAGTGTTTGCGATTCTCGTGATTGTTCTGCTCGGTCTCTTGCTTCTGACCAGCAATTGCGAATTCATCCTCTCGTTATTGGGATCCGATACTTGTGATACTGAGAGCAAAGACTATGTGTTTCGAAATCTTTCGTCTTATCATCTCAAAGTGACCTATTACGATGTCGAATGCGTGCTGGTTGAAGGAGAGGAGGGGGAAGACGACGAATACACTGAAGAATACACAGAGATCACATTCTCTCTGCATATCGGGGAGTCTCGATTTGTTTCGGCCCAAGTTTCCGCCGGCGACGACGTCAAGATTCACACGGACCAAGGTATCAATGTCAAGATCCAAATAGTCTATGGCGAAGAAGACGAAGTTGACAGAGTGTATTTCAGAGATCGATGATGCTCAGAAGAGAAAGGGTATGACCGCCTTTCTCTCGGCGGGATAATCGGCAAAGCGGCTTCGGTACCACTTGTGATTGGAATGGGCTCGGGGCAGGAGATTGGCAGCAGTCCAGAAAGCAAAAACCAGCCCCGGAATCGACCACGTCAAGACTGCCCATCCCGTCCATTCTACGATCTCTCCGAAGTAGTTGGGACATGATATCCACCGAAAAAGGCCGCCATAGGGAATCCTATAGCCCGTCTCGCCCGTTCTTCTAAGGTTTCTGGTGATCGTGTCAGATGTCACGTGAATGACAAATCCGGTGACAAAAAGGGACAGCCCGATCAGAAAAGGCACGCTCACCAGCCACTCAGTAGGGTATTTGAAAGACTTGGGAGAGAAAAAAAAGAGATAACGCCCCTGGAGGTAGGAGTTCATGAGGTTGAAAATTACGGCAAAGAGAGCAATGAGCAGCGGCATACTTCTCTTCCCTCTTATCAATGCGGGGAAGAGAAAAGACCGATACAGGTAGTGGATCAGCCATAGAGCAAGAAAAACGTAAGGCATCACACCTACCTTCCAGGTTCCGGACAGAAAGAATATAAAGAAACCGATGGGGGACACAGCCTCCATCACGATCCACGCAAGCCGGTTGTCGATCTGTAGACCCCAGCCCTTGCGAATATGCCGGCCATACGGTGCAGGGAAAAAAAAGAGGGTCACAAAAACAGCGAGTCCTATGCCGACTGATATGCCTATTAGGAGATTGAAGAAATACGTCTCGGCCATCACTCCTACCTGGTTAACCTCTCAATCAACGTTTTCTGCTCGGGATAGAGGCGAAGCAGCTCTCGGCGGTCCGCCAGTTCGAAGTCACGAAAATCGAATCCCGGCGCCACAACGCATCCCACGAGGGCCCAGGAGCCGGATTCAACCAATGTCGCACCAAACCAGCAGCCCCCGGGTACGACGCCTTGCAGAACATCCCCCGCATCCGCATTTCTTCCCAATCTGAACCACGTGTAGTGCCCTTCCTTATCAATCATGTGCACCTGCAGCGGAGATCCGTCGTAGAAATGCCACATCTCATCAGATTTCAAACGATGAAGGGCCGAAAACTCATCTCCGCAGAGCAGAAAATAGATGGCTGTCATCAATGATCGCTCTCCCTCAGTTCCTTCAGGCAATATTTCCGTTGGGAGAGTCGATTCTGATCTGTAGGTTTCGCTGTAGAAGCCACCTTCAGGATGCTTTTCGAGCCGCAGTTTCTCGATCCAGTAAGTTTCGCTGGTTTGCACTACCGAAGAGTTTATTATGAATTCCCGCTTTCTGACCAGAGCTCAAAGAACACGAGCAAATCCAGCAATATGCAATTCCGGCTCAATATCTTGTTATTCGAGCAAGATTTTCCGAAATCGATCTGAGCCGGAATTGCTACAAGCTTGCTCTGCAA
>CAZLRN010000261.1:0-6945 GCA_964561715.1 uncultured Spirochaetales bacterium | reverse complement strand
AGCTACGCGGTTCAAGTTCGGGTAGCTGCGCGGCTCGAGTTTGCATAGCTGCGCTTCTCACGCTCGAGTCATGCTGCCGCAGCTATTGGGTGTAGGTGTCGACAAGGCTCCTGATTCTAAGCTTCTTCTCGAATTGCGTCAGGCTCAGTTTTCTATTCGGGTATACGTCGACGGTCACGGAGCGGCCGGGAGCTAGGTGAAAAAAGTTGTCGGAATACGCTGCCTCGGTGGACTCGAGCTCGATCCACACCCAGAGCGCGGGTGTTCGGGAGCTTAGGACCAGTCGGAATCCCCTTCCCGCAAGCTCCCTAGCTCGATATTTTATTTGCGGCACCTCGAGCTCCAGATGTTTCGGTCGCGCAAAGCTCGCCAGGTTGGTCGAGTGGAATCCGTTCTTCGATTTCAGCGAGAGCCACACCAAGACTCTACGATCGCCATGAGCGGATAGATGATCTTTCAGTCTGAGGGTGCAGGCCTTCAGGCTTTTTTGGGCAGCCAGGGTTACTTCCCGTTTTCCCCTATCCAGCGGTTTTCCCGAGGCATCCGTGACACTCCACTCCAGCTCTCCCTCGGTTTTCTCCATAAGGTCGCTGCAGGCGTGAACCTCCACTGTTCCCTCCTCACCATTCTCTATCGCACTTACCAGAAGGGGCGCGAAAAAACGTTTGGCCATGAAATGCAGAGCCTTCCAGCGGCCGCTGTAATCTATCGAAGACCAGCTTGCCACAGGCCAGCAGTCATTCAGCTGCCAGTAGAGAGTTCCCATGCCCTGAGGCTTCTTGCGCCTCCAATTCTCTACCGCGTATTTTATCGCCAGACCCTGAAGTATCTGCGAAAGCCAAAGGGTCATGTCGAAAGAGCTCGGAAGACGAAACCAGTCGAGCATGTAGGTAATGATCGCTTCGTTGCCGATCTGGCTCCTCTGGTGCTGCTCCATGATGTAGCTCGTAACATTCCTATCTCCCGATTCGGTGTATGTTCTCACCATCTTCGGCTCCGGAAAGGACTGAAAGCCGAATTCGCTGTTAAAGCGATGCTCGCAACCCCGATACCACTCAAAGGGCTCTCTCCCGTGCCAGACCTTCCAGAGATGGGCGTCCCCCCAGCGTGGGTTGTTGGCGTCCTTACGGTCTCCGCGTGGCGAGTGAGAGCTCGAAGGCCAGTAGGCCCTCTGTGGGTCCAGCTGCCGAACCACCTTCGGGAGAAGCCGGTCGAAGAGGCTCTTGTACTCATTCCAGCTCATCTGGCCGGCCTCCGCATCGTCACCGACAAAACCGGGTATCATCTCGATCTCGTTGTTCCCGCACCAGAGGGCGAGGGAAGGGTGGTGCCTCAATCGGCGGACATTGTCTTCGGCCTCCAACCTCACATTCTCCATGAAATCCTCGTCGTAGGCGGGATAGGCGCCGCAGGCGAACATAAAATCCTGCCAGACACAGAGGCCGTAGCGATCGCACAGATCGTAGAAGAGATCCTCTTCGTAGATACCGCCTCCCCACACCCGCAGCATGTTCATGTGAGCCTCCGCGGCGCTCCTGATGAGGTGCTCGTACAATGAGGCGTCCGTACGGGTTACGAACACATCGGCTGGTATCCAGTTGGCCCCTTTGGAAAAGAAAGCCTTTCCATTGACCTCGAAGTAGAACGACTCACCCCACCTGTCAGATTCTCGCACGAGGCGAAGGGTGCGTAGTCCGATGCTCCTTGCGGCGGTATCCAGCCTAGCCCCTCGGGCATCGTAGAGCGTGACTTCGACCTCGTAGAGCGGCTGGTTCCCCATGCCGTTGGGCCACCAGAGCTGGGGATCGCTGACGACCACATCGGCGGCGCCAGAGCTACCCGAGAAACGCATCCCTCCCTCTGCTATCCGCTTACCTTTGAGAGTTACCGAAATCGAAGAACTCAGAGCCGTCCGATCCCTTCGGTCCACTTCGACTCTTACTTTGAGCCTTACACCTCGCCCCCGGGAATGATTCTGCTCGATAGAGACATCCCGGATACGTGCCACATTGAAGGCGATCAAACGGATGGGACGCCAGATCCCGCAGGTGACACACATCGGCCCCCAATCCCATCCGTAGTTGCACTGGGCTTTTCTGACGCGGTTGGCTCCCTCCAATCTGTGATGGCCGACCCCGGTGTGATGGAGGTAGCGCTTTCGCTGCTGGGAGCGGATATAGGGAAAGGTCGAGAAGAATCGAATCTCAAGCTGGTTCTTTGGCTTTTCCCCACTGCCCGACCTCAGCAGCCCTTTGACATTGTATTCCCAGCGCCGGAACATGTTGTTCGTTTGCCCCAGAGTCGTACCGTTGAGCCGAATCTGGGCGAGCGAGTCGAGCCCGTCGCACAGGAGGATCGCGGCATCATGATCGAGGATGTTCTTGGGTACGGTGAACTCTCTGCTGTAGATCCAGTCCCGCTCCCCGATCCACAGCAGTTCCTTCTCGTTGTCTCTGTAGAAAGGATCGGGTATCGCTTTGGCAGCAAGCAAGTCAGTATGAACACAACCGGGCACTGAGGCTTTGATCGCCCTGTCGGTGCCCGCCTCACGGACGCTCCATTTTCCGCAAAGATCGATAGATTGCATCGGCATCTCCTCCAGCCTAAAGTATTCTTTCCAAGGGTTTTTGCCTGCAAATCCTGTTAGCCAGGATCACCCTAGATCTCGATCACGAGCCCATCATATGCGATGGTCAGTTCGCCCGAGAAGTGTGGATGCGCCTCGTCGAGAATCGCGTCGACGGTGTTCCAGCCGGGAATGTGTGTGAGTATGAGCCTTTTGGCTCCGGCAGCTGTTGCGATCTTCGCCGCGTCCTCGGCCGAGGTGTGAACCTTCGGAAAAACCCGGGCTCGGTGCGCGACCTCCGCTGGCGGTGCACCATCTGTGCAGCTCTCGAGCTCCGCCACACTGTAAGCTTCGTGTACCAGCACATCGACACCGCCTGCCAGATCTGCGAAGATCTCTTTCTGAGGCGATGTGTCGCCGCTATACACGATAGATTGTCCACCCGCCTCCAGGCGGTAGCAGAAGGAGCGCATGCCCGGCACGTGCTGAGTCGTCCGCGCCCGGATGCAAACGCCGAGCACGTCGAAATCTTGCCTGGTCGATGCCTCAGACACACGGGCACTCCCGCGGACTTCACATTCCATCTGTGCCATCTGTGTTGCGAGAAGATCATTCAACTTCGACACGACTTCGACGGTGCCGCCAGGACCAATAACATCAGGCAACGCTGACTCGAAAAAGGCTGCAAGTGAAAAAAGCGGCCAAGGCCCTGATACATGGTCGAAGTGCAGATGGCTAATCAGGACTGCACGAATGTCACTCGCGGATAGGCCGGCGTACGAAAAATTCGAAACGACACCCGGCCCGCAGTCAAGCAATAACGGACCTTCGGGCGTTTCAACCAGAATGCCCGCAGATGAGCGCTCCGCTGAGCCTGGGCCGGCGCCGGTCCCTAAAAATGTTATGCGCATGTCGCCTCCCGCACTAGAGAGCATTAGGGGAACACAGAGAGTCTTACTCAGAAAGACCGGCAGGCGCAAGGGCGTAAATGGTTCAAGGAACAGGAGTATCAAGAGAATTCGAGCATAAAAAAAATCTCGGAAGGAGTGGAGAAAGAGTTCATATCTTCGCACTCTATATTCTTCACGAGCTCCTTCATAAATCCGGGATACCCCGTCTCCATTCCCTTTGAGTTTCCACCCAGGGAACGACTCGGAAAGGAGACAACGATGCGCCGGGCCCGCAGTGCTTGCAGTAACTTAAGGCTGGAGCCCCGTTCCCGCCGCTCCAAGGGAGGCAGGATCTTTAGGAGCAGAATCAAGTCAAAAGCTCCGGTTGGAGAAAGAGGGAGAGGCCTAAAAAGCAAGGAGAGGAGATCGAGGCAGATTGCCCTGTCGCCCCGCCCCAGCACACTGAACAAACGGTTGATCCTGTCGATCAGTCCGCAGTCCATGTCTACCGGCGTGTAGCAGGCATTGACCGGAAGGTCCATCCAAGGAAGCCCGAAGGGATTCAATCCACAGGCCAGATCCAATACCGAGGCGGCGTCGCCCAGCACTGCTCTGTACGTCTCCTGCAGGTAGGGCAACCTCTCTCTGGTGGACGAGTGCAGTTCGAGGATCCCACGACAGAGGGCCTTGGTCTGCTCCTCGGACACTCCGGCATCGAGGGAGTCCAGTAGCCCATCTACACGCCGCTGATTGCCCGGCGTTATGTAGGCTCCTGATATCTGATGCAGTTGCCTCTTGGCCCTCTTGAGGGCTTCCCTCTCCGAAGAGGAGCGCTCCATAGCCGCCGATGCCACGCGCTGCAGGGTCTGCTCGCAAAGAGACCGATACTTCCTGGTTTCGCGCAGGGCTTCGACTAGCCTTTCGAGATTCATCTTGTCTTCCGCAGATGCTCGATAAGCCGCATATAGAATCGAAGATTGTGCACCGTGGCTAACCGCAAGGCCAAGGGGTCTTCGATTTTGAAGAGGTGATGGAGATACGCTCGAGAGTACTGGCGGCAACAGAGGCAATCGCAGCTTTCACTCACCGGGGCGCTGTCCCGGGCATGCTTCCTGTCCTCCATGTAGAGGTTCTCGTAGAACTTACGGACGTCCAGATCAATGGACGAGGAATCTTGCAGAAACACGTAGAGACGCCTGTGACGAGCATCTCGGGTGGGAATAACGCAGTCGAACATCTCGTAGCCGATTTGATACGCCTCTACGAGGGTTTCGGGTTTCCCGATGCCAAGGGCATGTTTTGGTATTTCGGGCGGAATGAGGCTTGCTGTGTGCTCGACACTGGGCAGGAGCCTACCCTCCGTATCAATGGGCCATCCTCCGTAGCCGTACCCATCAAAGCCAATCTCTAAAAGTCGCTCGGCGCACTCGCCGCGAAGCTCACGGCTCTCTCCGCCCTGGATATCGGCGAAGAGCAGGGGACGCTTTTCGTCCGACATCGAAACATGATTCGCAAAGACCTCCTTGCACGTTTTAGCCCAACGGAGCGTATTATCGACACTCTCCCGCTGTGATGCGAGATGTGCTTCGGGATGGGTGCAGTGATCCAGACAGAAGAGGATGTCGGATCCGAGTCGGAGCTGGCGGTGAATGCTCGTCTCGGGGGTGAGATTCCTGCGACGCTTTTCTTTGCCCAGACGATAGGAAAACCCCTTTCGGCTAACCGTTCCCCATCCTCCTCCGCTTTGCAGAAGCGACAGGATCTGAAATCCCCCGGAATCCGAGGCTACCGGTCCCTTCCAATTCATAAAGGTATGAATTCCGCCCAAACTGTTAATGGCGGTCACTCCGGGATGATTCTGGAGGTGTAGAGCGTTCACCATGAACCCTTCTATGCCGCACTCCGAAAGATCTCTGGCATCCAGCGTGCGGATCACCCCACGCGTCGCATCAGGAAGAAAAACGGGGAACCTGAGACTACCGTGCGGCGTTTCGATCACTCCGGCTCTCCCCTGATAAACTTGGGGTTGTTTCCCGCTATCACCACCGTCACCTCGCCGCGAATGCGCTTGCCCTCGAACCTTCTCGCAAGATCTCCGAGGTATCCTCGCTCGGTCTGCTCAAACTTTTTCGTAAGCTCGATGCAGACAGCGGCGAGCCTGTCGCCCAGCGTTTCGAAGGCGTCGGCGAGAAATCCCGCCACCCTATGGGGGGACTCGAAAAAGATGAGGGTGTGCGCCACATCCTTCTCTGCGGCCAGAAAACGTCTCCTCTGCCCCTCCTTTCGAGGGGCAAAACCTTTGAACGTGAAGCTCGAGCTGGGCAGGCCTGAGGACAGCAGGGCCGTGGAAACGGCCGTCGCTCCCGGCAGAATTCTTACCTCCATCCCCGCATCCCAAACATCCGAGATGATGCGGTAGCCAGGATCACTGATGCCCGGCAATCCGGCGTTCGTGCAGAGGGCAACGTCTTTTCCCTGTTCCAGATATCCCAGAATCCTTCTACCCGCCCCCCTCTCGTTGTGTTCATGGTAGGAGAAGATCGTTCCTGGTGACTTTATGGAATAGCGCTCGAAGATCTTTCGAGTCTGCCGCGTGTCCTCACAGGCGAGTACATCCACCTCTCCAAGAAGGCGCACAGCACGGTAGGTGAGGTCTTCGAGATTGCCGATTGGCGTGGCCACGACATAGAGCATCGACTCAAGTCCTGTGCTTGCAGATCAAGAGAACATCCTCTCCTTCGAATTCGAGCCGCTCGCATAGCCATACACGCTCCTGGCATCGAGGTTGTATCTGGCGTTCATAGTTGTCAGTGATATTCACCGCTCGTGAGGCAAGGCTTCGAGTTGGAAACGAGACAGCCATCCAGCGGACCGGGGTCTGTTCCACCACTTGCCAGCCGGCACCCCTCTGTCGCCTCTCCAAACAGTGATACATCTTGAGAAGAAGACCCACATCAGCCGGAGCGCGGGGAGGCCGGCAAAGGATATCCCGATGCTCTGCCAGAGGTTCGAGCCCCTCCAGGCGAAAATAGTGATTGATGAGCTCCACCGTCCTTCGGTTGATATCGTAGGCATGGTATCGGACAGAACGGGGGAGTCCCATCCATCGAAAAGCTAGAGGATTGAGAGCGCAGGCCAGATCATGCACAACGGAGGGTTGCCCCGTCCGCTCGAAGAGAGTCTCGTACAGCTTCCTGAGGATCGGCAACCTCTCATGCGACGAGTGGTGGTGCGATAGGATGCCGGCGCAAGCCTCTTCCACCGCCGATCCATCTTTGCCTTCGAAGGCGTGATTTATCTGTGAGAATGAACTTTCGAACTCCGGCAGGCCGAGGTACAAGGCCCAAATTCGATGCAATTGCTCACGGATCTTTTGATAACACTGCTTTTGAGAACGCCTCTTGCCGGATTCACTGTCGGCAAACACTCGCTCCACAACGTCTCTAACGGTTTCTTCGGTAATGTCTCGGTATTTGCTCGATGTGAGAA
>CAZLRN010000260.1:0-6955 GCA_964561715.1 uncultured Spirochaetales bacterium | reverse complement strand
ATTTTTGAGGCAACGACCTCTATTTCACATAGATTTATTATTGACGCAACATGGTCCCTTTCAGCGCCATAGTCTTCAGTTGACGGATCCGAACGACGCTTCTACACTTAGCGGCAGTGGACAATCTCAGCTCGAAGGAGCGTCTGCTCAGGACTCTCAGGGGCGAACCGGTCGATCGGATTCCGATTCTCCCGCCGTTTCGCTGGTCGCCGTGGGATTCTGAAGAAGATCCGAACCTTCCGGCTTGGCGCAAGACGAAAAACTACCGCATCGTTCTTAAGGCAGTCGAGCGGCACTGCGACTTTCGCGTCAGAACGAAATGCCTGGCATATCTATCGCAGTATCTTTCTATTCTAGCGCCTCCCCCATGTATTCGGGCTGAAACAACAAAGACCGAATCGGGAACACTGACCACTACTCTTGTCAAAACACCTAAGGGCGCCCTCCGCAGAAAAGAAATCGAGGAAGAGGGTTTCGTACTCGATCACAAGTGGCAGAAAGAGCCTTTGGTCAAGGACACATCGGATATCGAAAAGCTGCTTTCGCTGAGGGATGACTACGAGCTGCCTGGCTTCTCCGCCCTCGAAAAGGAGGTCGACGAGATCGGAAACCGCGGATTGCCGACATTTCCAGTTCCCTCCCCCATCCTCGTGGCTTCGGAGACTATGCATTTCGGCACGTTTCTCGAATGGACCCTTACGGAGAAAATCCTTCTTGAGAGGCTGATCGATACTGCCTGCCAGAGGATCTACGATCGTTTAGAAACCGTGCTAAAAAGTGGTCTGATTCCCCTGGTCCGTTTCGGCGGCATGGAACAGGCCACACCGCCAATGATGTCCCCCCAGCTCTTCGATGATTTAGTCGTAAAGTACGACCGCATTCTTTATGACCTCGTCCACCGACACGACGGCTTTGTTCAAGTTCACTGCCACGGCCGTGTAAAAGGCATACTCGAGAGGTTAATTGATATGGGGGTTGATGCGCTGGATCCAGTGGAACCACCTCCCCAGGGAGATGTGGAAATAGGTGAAGCCAAGCGCATCGTCGATGGCAGGATGACCCTGGTGGGTAACATCGAGTATCAGGATCTCGAGTTGGGCACGCCAGAAGAGATCGACCGGAAGGTGCGAGAGGCAATCATCTCAGAGCCAAAGGATCACTTCATGCTCCATCCGAGTGCCATGATCTTCGCTCCTATATCAGATCTCCATCGGGATAATATCCTCCAGTATATTGAATCCGGCATCCGGTATGGAGCAATACTCTAGTCATTCTCTCGCTTCCGTCAGCTGAGACGGAGGTCTGATCGGAGACGGCGAGATCGAGAGCCGGCGCGCCAGCCAGGGCGCCCGCCGACTAGACTCACCCCATTGGGAAAAGTGGGAATTTCTCAAGTAAAACTCTCAAGAAAACTTGACTTTTTCCCACTTTTTGGAGTCTCCCGGATTGCCTTTCACAGCTGCTTTTCCCACCCCACAGCCTCTGAGTGAGTTATTCAGTGCCGCGCGGGCGCATCAGTCGTAGCCCAGCGAAAGCATGTACCGGATGTGCTGGCTCCGATCCATCTCCCACATGTTCCGTCCTGCAATCCTCGCATACTCGTCTCCGTCGACGGCGCCGAGAGCCTTCGGGATCTCGGGTTCGAGGTTGGATACCAGCTCGTAAAGGGGAACCCGGTCCGGCTCGCCTTCGCGCCTCAACACACGTTCTAATCGCGAAAAATCAGGGGCTGGTTCAAACGACAGCCTTCGCTTCTGCATCGGAATCCTCCTTTGCTTGCCTCTTTCATTGGAATTGTTTAAACTCCCATTCGAGGGGAACATGACAACAAAAAGAAAACTTGCCGTTAGAGAAGGCCGGGCCATGGTGCGGGTTCGATATATCAAATCCGGCGAGCAGGCCACGGTTGGCGTCTGTCCGGCTTGCTGGAATATCCCGGAGAGAAGATCGGTTCTGCTGCTCAAGCTCAAAAAGATGGGGCTCGAGGTCGCCTTTAGAGACGATCTCTACGAAGGGCTTTACTTTACTGATAAGAGCCATGCTCCAGGCTGCCCCCACAGTCACATGTCTCCTGATCCCTGGAAACGCTTCGAAACATCCCTCAAGAAAAAGTAGCGTCAATCGGAGCTCCGGTTCTTCCTCGGTTCTCCTGTCTCCTACGCCCTCTTCATGACGGCCTTTAGGATTGCGGCCCTGCTTGTGGCCTTGTACGGTGTGCAGCCGGGTTTGCCTATGTAGTTTTTAAACGATTCGGGGATGCTGCCCCCCGCATCGTCGACGGCGAGGCCGAGCAATTCTTTGCAAACATCCGGGTACTCTCCTGCAACATTTTTTTCCAGAGACGGATCTTTATTCAAATCGTTGAGGATCTCCCCTTCGCCCCAAATGGTTGCGTTGTACCACCACCTATCGTTGATAACTGTCATCAGGGGTCCCCAGGCGACTGTCACATAATCTCGGAAAGCGACTTTGTCATCCAAAGCGGCAGGCCAGAAATCCCGGCCCTGCATCTTCTGTTCTGGTTCCACACCGATCATCTTGATAAGCGTCGCGGTCAGGTCGTGATCGTAGACCAGCTTGTCACACCTGGTTCCGGCTCCCTCGCCCTTGGGGTGACGTACCATGAGAACGAGATCGGCGACGGCCCGGGTCATGGGATGCCCCTGTTTGCTCACCAGGCCCTTATCTGCGGGATCGATTCCCAAATTGTGTCCGTGGTCGCTGATCACAGCGATAACTGTGTCCTCGAGCCGCCCGGAGCGCCGAAGCGTTTCGAGAAAGTAGCCGAACCAGCGGTCCACCATCGTCACCTCTCCCGCGTAGTTGGCCTGGATTCGTTTGAGCTCCCGAGGCGAAAGAGATTCCTTCCACGGAGCGTAGGGAGACTGGATAACGTCGGCGCAATCGTCATCGGGATCGTATAGCTTTCTGTAATAGGCCGGTGGATCCCACGGCTCGTGAGGATCGAACGAATCCACGACGAGCAAGAAATTGTCCGCATCCTGGTTGTCCCAGAGCCAGCGGGCCGCTTCGGTAAAGACGCGAGCCGGGTAGTAATCTCCCTCGTTCATGCGATAGGCGTTGTTGTCCAGGTATCTCCAGAGGAACTCCGCCATGATCGGGTCTTCGGTAACGGATCGGTTCATGTGACTGGCTACCTGTTCTTCCTTTACCCTCGGCCCGCTGCGGTAAGGATCGTGCTCCTGTCCCCGGATCCAGACCCATTCGCTGAATCCCCTGTGAAAGTTCTTCGAAGGTTTGAACTGGTGATAGCAGTCGGTAACAAAGGCGCTTCGATATCCCCTTTCTCTCAGGATCTCGGAGATGGTATCCTGTTCCTCCGGTATGGGTCCCCAACCCGGGGCTCCGCTGAAATCCCCCTTGTAATCTCGATGTCCGTGAAACGGGAAAGTTCGCATACCCGTGTGCAGAGCCCTCCGCACCGGGAGTGTCGGGAGTGAGTCGGGATAGGCGCGCGTGAAGAGCACCGATTCTACCGCAAGGGAATCCAGATGGGGGGTTACGATCCAATCGTTTCCGTAGGCTCCCACATGGTCCTTTCTCAGAGTATCGATGATGACCAGAACGAGATTCATGGCTTCCTCCTCTGACGATGAGTTCTGCTTTGTGCAGGTGCATGATAGTATAGACAGGGTCAGGGCAAAAGTAAAGAAAGAGGAGAAAGAGATGCAGTACAACAAATTAGGGTCTTCTGGTATCGAGGTCTCCGAAGTGTGCCTCGGGACCTGGGCCATTGGCGGAAGAGATTTTGGCGAAGTAAAGGACGAGCAGTCTGTCGAAGCCATTCGAACCGCCGTAGAGTTGGGTATGACTTTCATAGATACCGCGGACATCTACGGACACGGGCACTCTGAGCAAGTCGTAGGAGAGGCGCTTCAGGGCATAAGGGCAAAAGTTATTCTTGCGACAAAGGTCGGAAATCGCTGGGACTCGGAAGGCAACGTAGAAACAGATTGCAGCTACGATTACATCATGCAGGCATTCGAAGCCAGTCTCAAGCGATTGAAGACTAACTACATCGACGTCTATCTGATTCATAAACCGGATCCCAATGTCCCGATCAAAGAGACGATGGGTGCCTTGCAAAAACTGCTCGAAGACAAGACCGTCAGAGCCGTTGGAGTCTCCCGCTACGATCGAGCGCAGATCGAAGAAGCTAGCAGCTGTATCACCCTCCACGCGGCCCAGTATCCTCTCAATATCTTCAGAAGAAGGGAAACCACTCCCATTCTCGAATACTGCCGGAAAGCGAATATCGGCATGATGGCCTACGCCCCGCTGTCGAAGGGGCTGCTGACAGGTAAGTTCAACGGAAGCGAGGTCTTCCCGGAGAAGGACAACCGCAGCCGCAATCCCATCTTTCAGGGAGAGGAGTTTACGAAAAGAATTCGGGCAGTCAAACAAATTGGCGAGATCGCCAAACGGCACGACAGAAGCCTGGCCCAACTGGCCATCAACTGGAATCTCTGTCAGCCCGGGATCACGACTTCTCTGGCAGGGGCTAAAACGCCGGAACAGGTGAGAGAGAACGCCGGCGGGTCGGGCTGGCGTCTCACGAGCGAAGATCTCGATGAGATCGAACAGATCGTCGCTCCCATCGAGGATATCGAATAGAGAGATGCATTGAAAAGAAGGGCCGGCGCCCCTAGATGGGACACCGGCCGTGGCTTCGACCCAACGAGTCGATCAGGGCGAAGGGTCTATCCTGAAACGGCACGTTCCTTCGTCAAATGCGACGAGAAAGATCATCTGATCCGCTTCAATGCTGACCGTCCGGAATTGCTCCGGCTCGTCCTCCAGCGGATGGAGAGGATCCTGCTCTGAAGAAAAGGCGTAAAAACAGACCTCTCCGGTGTATGTCTCCCAGGAGATGACGTAATCTCCGGCGGCAGTAGCAGTAAAATCGTAGAGCTTCACCTCGCGCTCACCGTTGCTCTCCTCATACCATACGCCTTGGAAGATTTCTTCCGAGTCTTGATCGAAAAGACTCGGTTCGGTCCCTTTCCGAAGTAACGTGACATCCATCAAAGGGAAGTAAAACTCATCGTTGCTGATCTTGTCGATTGTCCCCGCCGGCATACCATCCATAGTGACCTCGTCACCGTCCAGGATCCAGGTACCGATCTGGTTGATCTCGGTTTGGTCATAGTGTTGATAGACAACATAGGTCCCGTCACCCGGATATTCGACTACGCCTGATCTCGGCCAGGATACCTTTTGCTCTTCTGTACCAAACCAGTCGTCCATCGGCACCCAAAATCCTAAGATCCAATCATTCGGCCCTGCGGTAGGCACCAGAGAGGTGCTGATGTCGACACGCGGATTGTCCGAGTTCAAAGTCACCTGCACCGTTTTCTCCTCGTACCCTTCCTTTTGGAAGAGCAGATCCCATGTGCCTCCGGGAACCTCCATCACGAAGTCCCCTACGCTATTGGTCAGCTCGGCGTACTGGTAGCCGGGTATGCTGATCTCGACGCTCACGATCGGTTGCCCGGTCGATTCGTTCACAACACTGCCCCGCACGAGGAACATATTTTCCAAAACCATCTGGCATCCTGATAGAGCAACCACCAATGCCAGAACAACTAAAAGCATGCTCTTCATAATTTCCTCCGTGTTTCTTTATTTGTTTTGGTTCGTTCATTACTAGCTGCGCCCTGCCGCCCCTGAGACAATCCAATAGCAGCGAGGGCAGCAGGCGCGAGCTAATATCGCGTCTACTTCCAGGGATTCATTTCACGCCTCCTGCAGGCCTTTTGGATTTCGATCGATGATCGAATTCCTGCAAGCTGCATGCCAGAGGCGATCTTTCCACTAACTGCTTGTATGGAGAAGGGTTAAGCGCAGTCACAATATGACCGATCCTCAGAAACCAAAAAGGCAAAGTCGCGCGGTAATTATGCTGTAAAGCTTTGTCTGATAGAGAGTTGGTTATTAGAAGGGATATAAGACGAAATCAATATAGGTTGACAGAGGTGGAGGAGGCGATCAGAGCTTACTCCGGTTGCTCCGGGAATGTTTCGTTCTCGCTCCATGCAAAGCGGGGGTGATAGCCGAGCTCCCGGGTGGCCTTTTCGATGGAGAAGGGGGAGGAATGACCGGGGAGAGCAGCCTGCAGCTGCGTCTGTTCGCCAAAGAACTGCTTCACGAGCTGCTCCGTCTGTCGATCCAGCACGATCCTCGGACCTGTTATGTTGTAGGGTCCCGAAGCGACATCTCTCTTTTCGAGAGCCAGCCTGAAGGCCAGGGCTGCATCCCGCGTGTCACATCGGGTCCACAAAAGGTAGCTCTTGTTTTCGGGGTTGCCTTTGACTTGTTCGATTTCCCGCGGCATTTCGGCCGGCGTTCGGATTCCCAGGAGCCGAAAGGAGAGAATGGTCAGGTTTCGGTTCCGGCTGAAATATTCCGCCGCCTGTTCTCCGGCAGTCTTCGATAGGCCGTAGGGGGACACCGGGAGCATCGGATGTTCCTCGGTCAGCGGCAGAAAGAGCGGCTGAGCTCCTGCCAGCCCATATACGTGGTTGCTCGATGCGTAGATGACGCGAGGGATCGCGGCATCGGCGCTCGCCTGAAACAGATTGAAGGTTGCGCTGACGTTGTCGGCATAAGTGCGGGGGCCGGACACCAGGCCATCGCTCTTCCAGTTGGCCAGATGCACAACGGCATCAAATGGGTGAGCTTTTAAGAAAGCGGAAATCTCCTCGAAGCGGCACAGGTCCACCTGCTGATAGGGACAATCCGGTTCCTGGGGCGAAGGAGCCACACGATCGAGATTGACCGGCTCGTGACCACGAGATAGCAGCTCCCTCAGAACGTAGCGCCCGATCTTGCCGCTGCCTCCTGTAACAGCGATTCGCATTTTTTACCTCATCCGCTCCTTTCGGTTTTACTATTCGGAAGCCAGCAAAAAACTCTTTTCCGGCAGCGCCTGAGC
>CAZLRN010000259.1:0-6979 GCA_964561715.1 uncultured Spirochaetales bacterium | reverse complement strand
GGATGAATCCTGTGGAAAGTGCACGCCCTGCCGCGAGGGCACCAGGCACATGCTCAACATTCTCGAAGGTATCACCCAGGGAAAGGGAGAGATGAGGGATATCGAGCTGTTACAGGAGATGGGAGCACGTATCAAGGAAACAGCTTTGTGCGGGCTGGGAAACACCGCGCCGAACCCGGTTATCACGACCATAAGATATTTCAGAGACGAATACGAGGCGCATATCAGAGACAAGAGATGTCCAGCTAAAGTCTGCAAGGCGCTCATCACATATAGTATTGACGAGGACAACTGCACCGGATGCACGCTCTGCGCGCGCAACTGTCCGGTCCAGGCGATTACCGGGGAGCGAAAAAAAGTGCACTTCATTGTCCAGGACAAATGCATCAAGTGTGGTATCTGCCATAATGTCTGCAGATTCGACGCAGTGAGGGTTGAATAATGATACATGTTTCAATAGACGACAAGACTCTCGAGCTGGAGAGCAAGATCACCATACTCGAAGCCGCCAAGCAGCTGGGCATCAGGATACCCACGCTCTGCAACAACGACTACCTCAGACCCTACAGCGGCTGCAGGATCTGTCTCGTCGAGGTTCATATGGGAGGAGATCCCAACAGATCGGTACTCGTCCCGGCCTGCAGCGGCCTCGTAGAAGACGGCATTGTCGTCATCACGAATTCGGTGCGGGTCAAGAAAGCGCGGACCTTTATCATCGAGCTCTTCCTCTCTCGATGCCCCGAATCCAAAGAGATCCAGGAAATGGCAAAAGAATTAGGCGTTTCCATCGAGGATAAGGAATCCCTCGACATCGTAGGTGAATACCTCCTGCATCGGGCCCCCAGGATAGAACACACGAATTGCATCCTCTGCGGGCTGTGTGTGCGAGTCTGTGCGGAGGTCCCCAAGAGGCATGCGCTGAGCTTTGCCGGCAGGGGAATGAAGCGCAAAGTCAAATCGCCCTTCGGCAAGATCGCCACAACGTGTATTGGATGCGGGTCCTGCGCCTATGTTTGCCCAACGAACACTATCACGATAGAGGAAGCCACTTAGCTCTGGAGTCCCTCAAGTCATCTAAACTCCCCCGCCGCACCTAGTCCGCATATGATGGAGATTGCTAATGTTTGTGAGAAATTCGGACTATGCAGCCTGACCTGCACGGCCCGGCCTAGCGCGGCCCGGCCTAGCGTGGCCCGGCCTTGACTAAGAGTTAAAAAGCGATCATAAAGATCGCATTAGTTTAAATATTTTTTCTCATAACTCATTCGATTAAGCGGTCTAAAATCCATTTTATGTCCGGATATATCGAAGCAGCCACCCGAAAGCAGAGGAGATCAGGCAATGGAAAAAAGAAGAATGAAGGTCCTGCTTACAGGCAGCGAATCCCGGTTTCTCGAAACTATGGAGCAAAATCTCAAGGATCAATACGACGTGCTGTCCGCAGCGAATGCGACGGATGCCATTAACGCCGCCAGATCCGAAAGGCCCGACATTATACTCATCGGGAGCCTGCAGCCGGGAGCCACCGCTTTCGAGCTCTACAATAAGCTCGAGCGGGACTGGATCGGCAGGCACATCCCGCGCATGCTGGTCGAACTGCCGGGGGATGGGAAAAGGCTCCTGACCGAACATGAGGCCGAACAAACCGAGGATTACTTCTCCCTCTCCCCGTCGGATCTTGCCTCAAAAATATCCGAGAGAATCGACACGGCAGCTAACCCGCTGAAGAAGGCCATTCTCGATCCCGGGACCTTTTGCATTACCTGGGAGCAGATTCCGGGCAGAGGAGCCTTTGAGGTACAGCAGGCGAAAATCTTCGATAACGTTGCCCAAGCCGCCAGAGGCGGAAGGATCCATGCGGTAAGCGTCACAGACAATCCGAGCGGCAATCCGGCTCTTTCGACGGCCATGCTCTGTGCAGCCATCAAGAGGTCAGGCATGGAGCCTCTTGTCCATCTCGCTTGCCGGGACAAAAACAGAACCGACATCGAGAGCATTCTTTACGGAGTTGCCGCGGAGGGAATCAGAAACATTCTTGTTCTCACCGGCGATTATACCTCCAATGAAGGCTTTGCTGATAACGAAGAGCTGGGCGGCAGACCCAAACCCGTGTTCGATGTCGATTCGGTCAACGTCCTGCGCTTGGTAGAGACGATGAATCGGGGACTGGAGCATACCGTACTGAGAAAAAAGGTAACCCTTGCACCGACGGACTTCTTCGCCGGCGCCTGCGTCTCACCCTTCAAAAGACTGGAATCCGAGCTCATGACCCAATACGCCAAGCTCGATAAAAAGATTCGAGCCGGCGCCAGGTATCTCATCACCCAGGTCGGATACGACGCTCGCAAACTGCACGAGCTGCTTCAGTGGCTCAAAGTAGCTGGACACGATATTCCGGTTTTGGCCAATGTCTATGTACTGCCCTATGGAACGGCCCGCGTCATGAACCAAAACATGATTCCCGGGTGCGTCGTGACGGATAAGCTTGTCAGTGAGCTGGCAAGAGAGAGAGAATCCGAGGACAAAGGGCGAGAGGCCAGGCTTTTAAGATCGGCAAAGCAATTCGCCATTGCCAAAGGAATGGGCTGTTCCGGCGTGCACATCGGCGGACACGGCATCAGCTACGATATGGTCAAGTCGATCATCGACCGGGGCAACGAGCTCGCCGGAGATTGGCAAAAGTTTGTGAAGGAGTTCGACTATCCGCAAGGGGGCGGATTCTACTATTTTGAAAAAAATCCCGAAACAGGTTTAAACACCGATGCGCCGGCCAAAAAACGAAAAAAGCGTCCCACGCCCTTTGTCTACAGACTCTCAAAAGTTGCCCATGCATTGATGTTCAATGAAAAGAGCATTCAATTCAAGTTTCTGCAGACCCTTGCCAAATGGCTGGATTCGTCTCCAGGAGCTACAGCCGCGGCGGAGTTCAACGAACACATTGCCAAGGTGGCCCTCTTCGGATGCATGAACTGCGGCGACTGCGCGATCTTCGACATTGCCTATATATGCCCGATGTCTCAATGCCCGAAACAGCAACGCAATGGGCCTTGCGGAGGAAGCTATAGGGGATGGTGCGAGGTGTATCCAGACGAGCAGAAGTGTATCTGGGTTCAAGCCTACGAAAGGCTTAAAGCCTCGGGCAAAGAAACAGCCGACTACATCGTTCCCCCGTGCAACTGGGATCTGAGATTGACCTCTTCTTGGCTCAACTTCTACCTCGGAAGGGACCATACGGCCAAGAGGCTGGGCATAAAGCCACCAGTAAAGAAGCGAAAAGACTAGGCTGATTTACGCCTTTTGCACTTTGACCGCGCAGGCCTTGAACTCTGGAATTTTTGCTATGGGATCCAAGGCTGCAATGGTCAGGGCATTCGCCGGATGCTCCCTGAAATGGAATGCCAGGAAAACGGTACCTCTCTTAATGCGGTCTCGGACTCCGGCGGGCAACTCGATACGTCCTCTACGAGAGCTGACAACAACCGTTTCCCCATTTGAGACTCCCAGAGCCGAGGCGTCCTGGGGATTGATCTCGAGGGTTCCGTGGGAAACCAGGTCGTTTAACACATCACATCGCCGTGTCATCGTCCCCGTATGCCAATGCTCCAGCATCCGGCCCGTGGTCAGGATAAGAGGATAATCTTCATCGGGCAGTTCTTTCGCTGGAAGAAACGCGACGGCGTGGAACTTGCCTTTACCTCTTGTGAAACGCCCTTCGTGGAGAAACTTCGTTCCGGGATGACCTTTGTCAGGACAGGGCCACTGAAGGCCCACATCGGTGAGTCGATCATAGGTGATTCCGCCGTAGATCGGCGTGAGATCGGCTATTTCCTGCTGCGCTGCGGCGGCATCGGCGTATTCCATCCTGTACCCCATCCTGGAGGCCAGCTCGCAAATAATTCGCCAATCCTCTCGGGCCTCTCCGGGCGGCGCCGCCGCACGGCGAACACGCTGAATCCTCCGCTCCGTATTGGTGAAGGTACCGTCCTTTTCCGCGAAAGAACACGCTGGAAGCACGACGTCGGCCATCTGGGCGGTTTCACTCATGAAGATATCCTGAACCACAAGAAAATCAACAGCCTCGATGGCTTCCTTCACATGATTGATGTCAGGATCACTGAGCATCGGATTCTCGCCCATGATATAGAGACCTCGTATCTTCTTCTCTTCAGCAGCTTTCATGATCTCCACGACGGTAAGTCCAGGCTTATCCGAGAGTGTCGCCTTCCAGGCGGCTTCGAACTTTTCATGAACCTTCTCATCGTTCACCGCTTGGTATCCGCTGTAGACGTTCGGCAGGGCCCCAAGATCGCAGGCTCCCTGCACGTTGTTTTGCCCGCGAAGCGGATTGACCCCGGCAAACTCCTTGCCCACATTACCCGTGAGCATAGCAAGGTTCGCCAGGGACATAACATTATCCGTTCCGGTCGTGTGCTGGGTGATTCCCATCGAGTAAACAATCGAGGCACTTTCCGCCGATGCATAGAGCATGGCTGCTCTCCTGATGTCTCCGGCAGGAACTCCAGTGATATCAGAAGCCATCTCCGGCGTGTAATCCGCGACAATCTTCCGCAGATCGTCAAATCCTTCGGTTCTTGCCGCGATAAAATCCCGATCCTCCAATGCCTCCTCCAGGATCACATTCATCATGGCGTTCACAAGGGCTACATCCGTACCAGGCTTCTGCTGCAGATGCAGGGCTGCGATTTTCGCAAGAGATATCTCTCGGGGGTCCGCGACGAGAAGGGTTGTTTTGCCTTCGGCAACAGCCTGGCGGATCATGATTCCCATAACCGGGTGGCATTCGGTTGTATTGGATCCGATCACAAAAATCAGAGGGGTGTTCCGAAACTCAGAGATGCTGTTGGTCATAGCTCCGCTTCCGAAAGCCCGGGCAAGCCCTGCAACCGTGGAGGCGTGGCAGAGCCGGGCGCAGTGATCCACATTGTTGGTGCCGAGGACTGCGCGGACGAACTTCTGCATGATGTAGTTGTCTTCATTTGTTGTCTTGGCAGAGCTCAGGCCTGCGAGGGCGTCGCTTCCAAAGCTCTTTTTGATATCAGCGAATCTGGAGGCTACCATGTCGAGAGCCTCGTCCCAGGACGCCTCTCGAAAGCTGCCGTTTTCCCTGATGAGCGGCTTTCTGAGACGGTCATCCTTTTTAACGAACTCTAAGCCGAACCTACCTTTGACGCAGGTATTTCCGTCATTTGGAATGCATCCGACTTCGCTGGTCACCTTGACTATGCGTCCGGTCTTTCTGTTGACATTGAGATCGATCTGACATCCCACGCCACAGTAGGGACAGGTTGTTCGGATTATTGTGCAGTCTTTTACCTTCCCTTGGCCGACTGCGGCTCGCTCGTAGAGAGCGCTGGTTGGACATGTGCCGACGCACTGTCCACAAACCTCACAGGGCGATTCTTCCAATTTTCTTTCGAAGCCTGTGGTTACCTGAATGTCCGCGGCCCGGCCCCTCAAGGTGAGCGCACTTATCACTTGGATTTCGGAACAGATCTTAACACACCGCTGGCACCGGATGCATTTCGACGGATCGTATACGATGGCTTTGCTTGCGCTGGTGTAGTTATCGTTTCCAGATTCCAGATAAACTGAAGGGAAGCGCTTGTCGTCTATGTCGTACTCATACGCGTAATCCTGCAGGAGGCAGTCTCCGTCCTTGTCGCATATGGCGCACTTGAGGTCGTGCTCGCTGATAAGTAATTCCAGAGTCGTCTTACGCAGCTCGCGAATCGTCTCGGTATTCGTATGCACAACCATGTCAGGCTCGGCTACTCTGGTGCAGGAGGTGTGAAGACCTTTTTGTCCTTCTATTTCGACCAGACAGAGACGGCATCCGCCTGTAGGGGTGAGCCGCGAATCGTAGCAGAGATGAGGAATGGATATGCCATTTTCCAAGGCTGCCTGCAGGATCGTCTGACCGGATCGGGCTTCGATTTCTTGGCTGTCTATGGTCAGCCTGATGCTACTCATTTCGACCTTCCTTTGCGGCGAGGGTTTCGATACGCTCGAGATCACAACGCAAACAGCGTCCGGCCTCAGAACACGCTGCGCCGGCGCTGAAACAGGCAAGGACTTCTTGAAAATTGCTTCGACGTTCCTCTACAGAAAGCGACGGCTCGAGCTCTCTGGCCGCAGGTTTTTCCATCTCTTCCTCAGTGGGACGTCTCAGGCTCTTGCCGGCGTTGCTGGGCAGCATCCCGTTGCCGCCGAGGGCGCGATCGATGGCAATGGCCGCTTTCTGGCCCTCTGCTATCGCATCCACTACAGTCGCGCCACCAGAGACACAGTCACCTCCGGCGAAGACTCGCTCCTGGGACGTCGCACCGGACAAAACATCCACATCGATTGCGTGCCATTTGTTCAGCTTGAGATTTTCCCCGGCAACATCCACTGAGGCATTCTGACCAATCGCCGAAATTACCAGTTCGCATTGGAACGTGACCTCGTCCCCTTCTTTCGGAACTGGCCTACGGCGGCCGCTTTCATCAGTTGCTCCAAGCTTCATTCTCATCATCTCTATCGATGAGAGCCGGCCGTTTTCACCCAGTATTCGCTTCGGCGCTACAAGCTCGTGGAATTCGACACCCTCCTCGATGGCGGCCTCTACCTCTTCCTCATAGGCGGGCATCTCCGCCCGCGTTCGCCTGTAAAGTAGATACACTTTCTCTGCTCCCAAGCGCAGGGCAGAACGAGCCGCGTCGACCGCTGCGTTGCCTCCGCCTAAGACAACCACTCTTCCATTGCATCTCTCCATCAGCCCGAGGGCGCGTGCTCTGAGGAATTCGAGCGAATCTTTCACTCCTTCCAGATGTTCACCTTCCACCCTGAGGTCTCTTCCCTTATGGGCTCCCGTAGCGACAAATACCGCTTTGAAACCGTCTTTCAGAAGCGTGTCGACGCTCTCGACTTCGGCGTTGGTCCGAAGCTCTACTCCGTGGGAGAGGATATAATCGATATC
>CAZLRN010000258.1:0-6995 GCA_964561715.1 uncultured Spirochaetales bacterium | reverse complement strand
GAGCTGTTCCCCGTGCCGCCCCTGGAAGGTACGGATTTTTCTTTTCAATCTACCAATATCATGAAGACCGAGCTCTATATCTCTTCTTCCGAGGATCAACAGTCAAACGATTTCGTCCCGCGCGAGTCCTACTTCAGCCTCTTTCATCTCAAGGGGAGCCTCTCGGATAGCGGCAGCGGTTTCTCAGAGAGTGAGGTATTGGACGCGAAAGAGATTGGCCATCTCGAACCAGCGGTCCACGAGAATATATTAGGCTATCGATTTGCGGCTGGCAGCGGCTTCAGTGTTCCCCGATTTATCCTACCGATAGAGTACGAGGCTCTCAAACCCTTTACCCTCTCTTTGGGCATCTCGCTGGAGGCTTTAGTTTCGGGAGCTCGAATCATCAACATAAAGACTGAAGACGAGAGGTTCGAACTGAACCTTTACATTGGTGAGGATCTCAAGCCCGCAGCAGCGGTCAAACTCGGATCTCGGAGCTTTACCGTGCCGTGCGAAATCCCTGAGCTGAAGATCGATAAGCGGTACGTTCTCTCGCTTTCGGTACTGCCTCAGCCCGAAATCCGCTCCTTTACAGCAGCATGGCATCTGGATCGCATTGCCTCTGGCACCGCGGTATTCGAGGATGTCTCTTTAACAGGATTGCTGAGCAAGGGAGCTACTGTCGTTGGTGGTTTGGGCGGATTCAGTGGGATCCTGGATGAAATAGGCGTATACTTCAGGGACAGCGACGGCAATGCATCGGCTGATCCCTCCCTCTTCTGACGGTCCATGAGACAGTTTCAATCAGAGATACTCAAAAACAGGTCGCTGGGGGCTGATTTTTTTGAGCTGACCCTGAGTTGGGACCCGTCGCAGCACCCTCTGCCCGGACAGTTTCTCACAATCAGGGTCTCCGATCTTCCATTTCCTCTGCTTCGCCGACCCTTTGCCTTCTCCAGATTGGAAGCGTCCGGGCAAAGTGTGTCGATCGTTGTGAAAATCAGGGGAAGTGCAACGGATATTCTCTCCAGGAAGAAACCAGGAGAAATCCTTGATATTATCGGGCCTTTGGGAAACAGCTTCAAAGATCCAGATCCAGGACGCTTTCCGATTCTCGTCGCTGGCGGGATCGGCCTGGGTCCCATGCTATTTTTCGGCGCCCGGCTCCGCCAGCGGAAAATAGCCAGCTCTTTTGTGTTCGGCAGCCGAACCTCCTCTGCCGTTCCCAGATGCGAGGGCATCGATGCTCTCGAGGCCGTGCTCTGCACTGACGACGGCAGCTTGGGATTTCACGGTACAACAGCTGACTACCTGCAATCGCTTTCAGACTCCAAGGATAGCTCGGTTAGGCTCGAAGCAGAAGCGGTCGAGCTTTACTGCTGCGGACCTCTTCCTATGCTCCATGCCATCTCCCTTCTGGCCCAATCTAGGCAGATTCCGTGCTGGGTGTCCATGGAGCAGACCTTGGGCTGCAGCATGGGAGCCTGTATGGGATGCGTTATCAAAACCAAAGGAGAACCCGGCTTCGCCAGAGTCTGCACGGAGGGGCCGATTTTCGACAGCAGAGAGATCGTATGGACTTAAGTGTACAAATCGGCGGAAAGAGGTTTGCCAATCCCGTAGGCGTCGCCTCGGGCACCTTTGGCTATGGGACAGAATATCGAGAGTTGGTCAATATCGATGAGCTCGGTGCTCTATACACCAAAGCTGTAACTCTCGAGCCCCGCGGCGGCAATGAAATTCCCCGATTAGTCGAAACACCGGCCGGGCTTCTAAACTCCATCGGCCTCGCCAACGTGGGCGTGGAGGCCTTCATAAGGGAAAAATTCGAGTACCTCTCTACCCTCTCCTGCGCTGTTGTAGCTAACATCGCCGGAACCACCGATACCGAATACATCGAGATAATTCAGCGATTGGAGGAGGGATGCGACGTGTGGGGCTACGAAATCAATCTCTCGTGTCCAAACGTCAAACAGGGCTGCATGGCATTCGGAACCGATCCGCTGGTCATAGAATCCCTTGTTTCCCGATTGCGACAACTAACGGAAAGGCCGTTGATAATCAAGCTTACTCCCAACGTGACGGATATAGCGGAGCTGGCAAAGGCTGCCGAGCGAGGAGGAGCTGACGGAATCTCCTGCATTAACACGTTGCTCGGAATGGTGGTAGATGTGGAGGCCACACGCCCGGTCCTTCCACTCCTCACCGGTGGGCTTTCGGGACCGGCCATTCGCCCGGTGGGTGTGGCCATGACCTATCGTGTTTGCGAGGCAGTTTCCATCCCGGTGATCGGCGTCGGCGGAATCACAAATGGAAGTGACGCCCTCCAGTATCTTTTAGCGGGGGCTACGGCTGTGCAGATTGGGACAGCCAACTTCGTCAACCCCAAGACTCCAGAGATCGTTCTGAAGGGCATTCAGGACTTTATGAGCAAAGAAAACCTCACGGCCATATCAGATCTTCACAGATGGCGCGACTCCTGGGGAGGCTAAGTTATGGCGCTCATAACTTAAGGCTTTTCTAAGGCTGCGAAGCGGCTTTAGAAAAGCAGATGACTGTACTCCATCGCGTAAAGCTGATACTCTAATGGCTACTCCTACCGAGGAGAAAACGGTTGCGACCCAAAAATCCTACACTCTGGATTCTCTGCTTCGCCTCAGTTATTCTTTTCACTTCTCTCGGCTGCAATAAAACATCTCGCTCTGCCTCAGCTTCCTCTGATGAATCAACACAGCAAAAAGGGCAGCCAAAAGTCGTTCAACCGGTTCAGGCTGTCTGTATCCTGGATGACTTGGCTTTCTGGTCGAGTCCATCCACTAAAAAGGGATATAAGAATTACAATCTCAAGAGAGGCGAAATTATCACATGGCTGGGCATAGAGGAGTCTGAGCGGGATGATGATAGGAAGCGAAAATTCTACAAGCTCAGCCTTAGCGATGGAAGCGAGGGTTGGGCGTTGGCCGACTATATCGTGCCCGACTCAGAACCTGCCGCCATCGTCGACAAAACCTCCATCTACAGCAAAAATAGCCTTATCTCAAAAACAGAGTTCAGCTTCGACCCACTGGATATTATCGCTGTAGTAGAGACTCATGATGACTGGCTCAAGGTGGTAGGGAGATTCAAAGACAATCCTGTTTGGATCAAACCGGGCAATATGACCAGATCCGAGGTCGATATAGCCGTGGCGAACCAGACAATCCGGGCTCTAGCGGAGAAGGACCGGGAAACATACAAGGAGAAGCTCACCGCCATACTGGAAGAGGAGGCTTTCACAGATTCGATTTTTATTCCCCTGGTACGGGCCCGGTTACAGGAGCTGCTGGACGAAGAGAGGGCCCAGGAAGTCGATCTACCCGATTCTGATCAAGCCTCGGAGGATCGGGAGGGCAGTAAAAGCGGCAAAGCCGAAAATGAAGCAACGAAAGCGCCATGAGCATCAATCCCGCTGCCTTTCTACAGCCCGATAATCGCGAACGGCAAATCCTTCCCTTTGTCGATGCCCTGCCGGACTACACCCCTTCCCAGATTCAGGACAAGATCAGAAAACACGGCTATGTAGGTCAGGATCTGGCGGTTCGCGCGACCTCCCTCATGGCTTATAGACACGTGTCCCGCCTCAAACAGCTCTTTCTCAAAGGCGCGAATCGAGAGAGCCTTCCGCGCAAATCCAACATCCTCTTCGTCGGACCAACGGGCTGCGGTAAGACATTTCTCGTCGAAATCCTGTTTCGGGATATTCTCAATCTTCCGACCGTCATTATCGATATGACAACCTACTCCGAAACCGGATACGTAGGACAGGATGTATCTTCGATCCTTACCCGCCTCATGTATGCCGCTGACCTGAATCCGCTCACAGCATCGATCGGTGTCGTCTGTCTGGATGAGTTCGATAAATTGGCATCGGGTCAGAACAACGCCGTCTTTGCGGGGGCAGGCACGACCAAAGACGTCTCAGGCCTGGGCGTTCAGAGGGAGCTCCTGAAAATGCTAGAATCATCAGAGGTGTCGGTGCCCATGGAGCTCTCCCACTCCGACTATGCTCCAAAAACCGTAATCTCTACCCAAGATATACCCTTTTTTGCCTGCGGCGCCTTTTCCGGTCTCAAAGGTCTCATCGAACGCAAGGGGGAGTATATCGGCTTTGGCCGGGGCGGCCTCTCTGGAAATCAGGATCGGATCGCCGTCAACTTCACGGCCGATGAGGTCGAGCTGACGAGTAATTTTCTGAGCTACGGGTTTCTACCTGAGCTCATGGGTCGATTCAATCGAATCATTCCGTTCCATGCCCTCGACGAGAGACAGCTCGTCAGCATCCTGCACACCAATGTGCTTCAGAGATACCGAAACGAGTTCAAGCTAGAAGGTATCGAACTGGTTGTCTCCAAAGAGGTGCTTCAGGTCATCGTACAGGAAAGCCTGAAAAAGGAGACCGGCGCGCGCGGAATAGAAGCGTCTCTCATGAGGCACCTCGAAGACGCCGCCTTCGAGGCCTTCTCCGCTCCCCAAACCAGACAGGTCGAGCTCATTATGCAGAATGGAGAGGTTGACTTCAGAATCGGATAGGCGGGGCCGCGAGCTCTTCGAACTCGTCCAATGGCAGTTGGATTTCGGCGCGAGGTGCCCCGGTACCCCTGCCCACGCACTTTTCATAGAGGCCCTCTATAAGCGGCTTGAGCGCCTCGCTCCTCAAACCTTCAGACAGGGCTTCACGGTACCCTTGATGGGGAGAGCCACGGCATGCTGCAATCTCGTGGCTCTAATCGGGTCCAATTCAACCGGAAAAAGGGGCCCGCGCGGTCTAGCGCGACCCGGCCCTTTGCTTTTGGGGACTCACTTCGACACCCGTCCTATAGCCGATCGCGATCATGATCCATCGAAACGCAGAACACCCATCCTCGGAGCAAATGACGGTGGTTCTGGAACGGCCTTGCTTCTCCATCTGCTGGAACGCATCAGATCAGATTACTTTTCACGAGACATCCTCTTCGCCTTCTTCGACGCCGAGGATGTGGGAGACCTAGACGGAAACCAGTTCGCCATGGGCTCCAGGTTCTTTGCCGCTCATCCGCTTCCCCTATTGCCGGAGGAGGTCATTATCCTCGACATGGTGGGGGGGCAGGATATGATCATGAATATCGATGCCCATATCTATTATCATAAACCCAGCCTCCAACTCACGGGGCAAATCCTTAATCTGGCCAAACGGTTGAATCTCGCGCCCTTTCTCAAGGGCAAGCGGAACAAGACCCGCTACATCGTTTGCGATCACATTCCCTTTCTTCTAAGCGGCATCCCTAGTTGTGTTATGATCGATATCGACTATCCCGAATGGCACACCCATAGAGACCTGCTGCAAGCGATGTCCCCGGAATCTCTCGTGGCGGTGGAAGATCTGATGCTGCTCTACCTCCAGGCTTTCCGGCTGTAGATCGAACCCGCCCAACTAATGCGGACTAAAGTGCCGCTGCCTCTTCGGGTTTGTCCTGTTTCAGCCTCAAGCCGATCAAGGCGTTTGCAACGCACAGGATCGCAATAAACCAGAAGACGATCTTATAGGCCTGAATCGGTGCAAATCTGTAATCCAGGGCGATCTTCAGAATGACTCCCCCCAGAGCCGAGCCCAACATGCCGACTCCAAATCGCCCCATGCTATAGAGGCCCGCCGCGACTCCGATGCGTTCCGCAGGCACCTGGTTCAGCGCAGCCCTGTGAAGAGCCGCAAGGGAGAGTCCGGCTCCCAATCCGTGCATGATCAGAACGCAGACATACCAGACCAGAGAGGCTTCTCCCGGAAGAAGAGCCAGCGAGGCCATGGAGGCACACTGCCCGCCGGCTCCCAGCACAGCCGGCAACCTGCTGCCCCAGAGGTCGGCTACGCGCCCGCCGAGGCGTGTCGTCGCCAGAAGCGCAGCGGCGTGAATCAAAAAAGAAAATCCGATGATCGTCGCGCTCAGCTCCTTGATATCGGCGAGGTAAAGGGGTGAGAGGAAACCCAGGCCCATGATAGAGAACATTCTCAGCCCGGTGCACGTAAAGGCGATCCGAAAGTTCCTGATGCGAAAGAGAGAGAGCGAAATCAAGGGGGATTGGTGCCTCTTCTGGTGAAAGAGGAAAAGAATAAAAAGCAAGATGGAAGCCGAAATCAGGCGTAGATCGGTGAGAGGAGCGCTACCGGTAATCGGCCTCGAGGAAACGTAAAAGACAAACAGCACGGCTGAGCAGGAAAGCAACGCCACCCCCGTCCAGTCGAAGGAACGCAGATCGACGGATTGTCTCTGGCCTACTCCGCGGGTGCCCAGCGCCACTATCAGAAGGCCTATCAGGCCGACCACGATGATGGGCACAAAAATCGTGCGCCATCCCAGATGATCGATCATGAAGCCAGCCGAGACAGGCCCAATGACCTGAGCCATAGGAGCCATCGATTGCCAGGTTCCCAATGCCTTACCTTTCTCCTCCGGCGGAAAGGACTCGGAGATGATAGCCATGCCGAGAGGATTGAAGCTGGCGGCTCCGAATCCTTGAATGATCCGCGCGGTCAGAAGAAGGACGAGGCTCTGGGACAGCGTCGCCATCACAGTGCCAAGGGTGAACACGGCCATGCCCGCCACGAGGAGAGGAGGTTTCCTCATCGTGTCACCCAGTCTGCCGAAGAGGGGCATGAACATAAAGTACGGCAGAGTCAGCGCTATCACCGACCAGGCCACCATATCCGGCTGCAGATCAAAGGTAGCTCTGATCGAAGGCAGCGCCACGGAAAACATCGAGTTATTGAGCAGCGATATCAGAATAGGAGGCATCAGAACGTAGACGAGAGAAGCACGGCTTGCCGATGTGCGTCCTTCCGACGCTTGGCGTTCCAACGTGCTTCTTTCAGAAGCTTGGTGTTTGGCTTTAAGCATAGTTAAATTGGGCCTCATCATACCCGCTAGCCTGCTGTGTTTCAATCACTTGTACTCGTTCAGGACATATGAGACTGGGGGAGTTATGGAGGGACGGAGGAGACG
>CAZLRN010000257.1:0-7001 GCA_964561715.1 uncultured Spirochaetales bacterium | reverse complement strand
ATCTTTGACTATAGGCTCCATAATGATACCAATCCTAACAGATTATACTTTCACAAACTTGTGAATACATCGGATGCCAGGCTCACCCTCTGCCACATAAATACTTGATTCTGAGTCTACCCAGAGGTCGTGCGGGGCATCCATGACTCCCTTACCCTGGCTCTCCCGTCCCCCCCATTCGGAAAGGATCTTGCCTTTTAAGTCACGAATGATGATTTTCGGCTGGTTCTCCGGTCCCGGAAGACCTTCGACGATGTACAAAATCTCCTTTTCTCTATCGAGATAGGCGGCTTCGGGATACCTGAAGTCAGTCCACATATCGATGAACTCGCCATCTTCTGTAAACAGCTGAATCCGGTGGTTGTTGCGATCTAAAACATAGACGGTGCCAGAGCCATCTATAACAGCACCGTGAGGTACATTGAACTGGCCTGGTCCGGTGCCGGCTTCGCCCCAGGATTTTATCAATTTTCCTTCGGCCGAAAACTTATGGACTCGGCTGTTTCCATATCCGTCCGTGACGAAGATCTCTCCCGATGGTGCGAACGAAACATGGGTCGGCATGTTAAAGGGCATGCCGCCACCGGTCGGACTGGCCCATCCCCTCTGTCCCAATGTTATGAGCAGTTTCCCATCTAAACTGAATTTTTCCACAATATGGGCTTGGCGGTCTACCAAAAAGACCGAGTCATCTTGTGTTATAAAAATCCCATGGGGATTTGTAAAATGGCCCTCTCCCCAGCACGAGACGAAGTTTCCGTTTTTATCAAGAATGATGAGAGGATGGCTGCTCCCGCTGAATATATAGACCCGGTCTTGGGAGTCACAGGCCACGCAGGGCGGAGACATTCTGTGTTCCTGCTCCAGGTGAAAATATTCGGGAAGATGGAACCATTCCTCCATACGCTCGTACCTGTATGGATCAGATCCTAGAACCATCGATGTATTTTACTCCTCAAAAGATAGACACGGGAAGCAAACAACTCCCCGTGTCTTCACTCTATTGGGCCATGCCCTGTAAAAGGGCTAGTATCCCATGCTTTTCTTCAGATCCTTGTCGAGCCAGGCAAAGGCCAAGGGGTAGGGATCTGGATTGTCGTGAACGCTCCACTCTCCGTAGTAATTCCTGACCCACGGCCACCAGTAGTGCTTGCTGATCTGGAGGGCGAGGGGAAGCTTCGGAACGTCGTTGAGGATGACGAGAGCTGCCTCCTTGGCGAGACGTGCCTTCTCTTTGAAGTCCGCCGATGCGGCTTGCCTGTCGGGCAAGAATCCCATCCAGCGTCCGTACTGGACGATGAGGGGTTGATCCAGGCCCAGAAGGCGCTCCATGGTCTCTCTGTCGACCAGAGTGCTGTCAGCAGACTGCGCCTGCACGGCGTCTATGACATCCCCCGGAATGAGGTGGGTCATGAAGAAGATCAGGAGAGTAACAAGGAGCACGCTGGGTATCATGAGAAGCAGTCTTCTGATGATATAGGTTTGCATCTCTACCTCTCTCAGCTTTTAGGTACGGCCTTTCCCCAGGTTTCGTCTTCTAAGTACTTCATGACCTCAATCGTTTGCTCCTGCTCCATCATATCAAAAAGTCTTTTCGAGTCCAATCTTTCTACGAGACGAATCATCCGGTCTGTCGTCTCGGCGTTTCTCGCAAATGCCTCTATGGGATCGAGGCGCATCGGCGCCATATCCGAGCTGATCCATCCCTCATAGTCGAGCTCTTTGAGGTAGAACAGGAACTCGAGATAGTTCCAGAATCCCATAGTGCCAGCAATGAGATCCCAATCCCATCTTCCGTTGGTGTCGTTGATATGGACATAGACAGGATAAGGGCTTGCCGTTACAAGGCAGAGAGCTTCTGCCGGATTTTAGCCGGCGATAAGGGAATGCCCCACATCGAGCGTGACGCCTATGTTGGATTCACCGACCGCCTGACAGAGAAGGAGGGTCTTTGCCGCAGTATCGACGATACACCTCACTCTTGATTCAAAGGCCTTGTATTCGATGGAGATGATCATATCCCTGTTGTGCTGCGCCGCTTCCAGAAAGGTGGAGACGGTGTAGTCCCATGCCCTGCGATAGTCGATCTGGAAATGGTACTCATAGCCATCGTTCAAAGGGCAGCAGTGAATGCGGTCCGCATTCAACTCCGCTGCGAGATCTATGCCTCTTTTCAGGAACTCTACGGCCTTCTCTCTAACCTTTTTCGAGTAGGAGCTTGCAGCTCCGGTGACGAAGACTGAGTCCTTTTTGATGTTGACATTGATGGCCGACACACCCAGATCATGCTGGCTTAGATAGCCCTTGAGGTTTTTGACCTCCTCGTCTGTGTATGGAGCGGCAAAGGGCATTTCCACTCCGTCGATCCCCTTGACTTGCGAGACCATCTCGAACTTTTCTGCGACTGTCTTGGGCTCGTGGAACTCGTTAAACCGATCTCTCAGCTGCCCCATAGAATTGGGGCCCATCGCCTGTCTAATTTTCATCAGTATTGCCTTTCCTATATAAAACTTGCGGTCACGCCGATCCTGTCACCTTTGCGAGCAGATCGAAGAACCCGCGCTGCAGCGGAGTGTTGATATGCCAGTTTGTCGGCATCCGCTGAAAACCTGGGGTTCCGTCCAAGAAACCCCACCCGGCATAGCTTGCCACGGAGGCCAAGAAGTGGTTGTCCGGCAACTCGAAGTCGTAGAAAACGTCTTCGTTGTAAAGCACCGGCATAGCTCTGTAACTGGGCAACCTGCGAGTCGCTTCCACCGCCCGAATGATCATCGGCGGGCTTTTGAGCCAGTTTCCATGCAGGAGTGCAAAGTCGGAGGCAGCCACGACAGCATCATTAGGCACTCCGCCCAGGTAACTCGCGCTGACCAGGAGCCTCCGCCCATTATGAGTCATGCCTTTGGCAAGCTTAATCAACTCACCTATGCGGTGCGGGCGGATAATTTCGTGTTCGTAATAGGGAATATCATACTCGTTGGCTATCTCGATGACGACGTTCGTGTATCCCTGTTCCAGCACCCATCCGCAACTCTCTTCCACCGCCTTTCGTATCGCGGCTTCGTCCTTCAACCTCTGATCCTGCCCGCAGCAAAAAGAGGCTGAGGATGACAGCTAAGCCCAGTTCGTCTGAACGATCGAGAACCCGTTTCAGCCTATCGAGATACCTCTTCTTCAGATTGCCGTTTGGATCAAAGGCGGTGTTGTCCCATGGATGGGAATACACCACAGCATCGTCTACCTCTATGCCCACTTTCTCGAGTTGTTTCTTGCGATGCTCTCCAGAGGGGCTTGCTGGATTTCCCCCTGCAGACCGACGGTGATCCCATTGAGCCCATGCTTTATCCACTCGGGCATAGCGGCCAGAAACTGCGAGATGTTTCGTTCGGGATCCCACTCACCTGTATCCGGATACATCCATAGCCTCCTGGTTACCTCGTTTTCGTCGTCAAAAACCGCCTGTATCATCCGGCTGTTGAGTAGGAGGCCTTCGATTTTCCAGCCATTGTACTCGCGGCCTTCGTAGGTGGGCTTCCCATTTATGAGCCACTTGTCTCAATCGATAGCTACTTCAGTTAGTCTCTCTTGCACTAATCAACTCCCCAGGCCATGGCATCAAAATCACTCAGCAGCCCCTCACTACATTACCTATCCAACCGATAAATGAAAGTATTGTAGGTGCCAAATTCTGAATTGTCAATAAAAAGTTTTGAATTCATTTTCAACTTGGCTTTTTTGCGGTTGGTAGGCCGAGCCGGGCGCATCATTGTATTGTTCTTTGCACTTCATGATTCCTCATAGTTGATTGACTGCAGTTTCGAAGCCATCGGGGCGCGTAGCCCGCACCGCTGCTTTGTAGGTTGTCATGGATATCGGCTGTACCTTGTAGGCTTCGAAACTGCTTGGTAAAACCCCCCTGCTTTACAGGTGGCTTTTACTTTCTGCCGTCTATTTTCAATCGATCAATTGTAATCAGCTCGATATCGATACCCATGTTTTTCAATCGATTCATCGTATCTTTCATCGACTTCTTCGTCTTCTCGATGTGATCCATAAGTCGATTTGCCGCGCGTTCCGGGCTCCCCTCCCTCAGCGCTTCGATGATAGAGCGGTGCTCTAAAAGCGTTTCGCTGGGCGGCCTCAAAAGCCCTGCCAAGAAGGAACGGCTCAAGATCTGAAAGTGATCGTAGATCTTCAGGACGAGATCATTTTGGCAGAGTCTGAGAATCGTGGAATGGAAACGACGGTTCGCATCGGCGTACTGTTCGAGATCAATCTCGTCGTTGGAGAGACTGAAAGGAGCAAAAAGGGACTCCAGAGTGTCCAGCAGATCGGCGTTCATCCTGCCTGCTATCTCACGAATGGCAATGGTCTCGAGGGCGCCTCGAATCTCCCAGAGCTCCAAAAGCTCCTTGACGGAGAAGCGATGAACCGTGAAACCTCGGTTAGGAGATGAATCGACGAGACCCTGGGCTTCGAGTACGTGCAATGCCTTCACGAGGGGGGTTCGGCTGACCCCGAGAGAATTGGCGAGGTCATTTTGGTTGAGCTTGGCGCCCGGAGCGAGATGCTCGTTGACAAGCATATCGAGGAGGGCTTTGTACACCGTTGAAGTCTTGCTGTCAAATATTACAGGATTTTCTGACATGACGATCTCACCGAATATCGATTATGAATTTGTTGCCCTATATATTGAATTCATTATAATGGCTTTTGTATTTAAGTCAAGGGTTTTGCGGGATTGGAAACAGGTTTTCTACGATCAATTTTCATTTATATCAGACTGTATATCCGATAGCGATAAATGGTTATGCTACCTGTTGAAGGGGGGATTGGCGCTAAAGATGAAATATTTTGCTCCAGAATCGTATCATGATTACCTCTACAACAAGATACATCCGAAACTGAGCTATAGTCCCCAATTGGATTATTCGTCTTGGCGAGAAGAGGTGCGGAAAAAGCTTTTGCAGCTGCTGGGAGAAGAAAGCGAAAGAATCGATCCTGAAATGGAGATAGAGTTTGAGCACCGGCATGATTCTTTCAAAGAAATTCGTTTTGTCTTTTCTTCAGAGCCTTGCGTGGACGTCCCATGCCACCTGCTCATTCCAAATCTCAAGCGCAACTCTTTTCCAGTAGTCATCTGTCTACAGGGCCACACGAGCGGAATGCATATATCGTTAGGCCGCCCCAAGTATGAGCACGATGAAGAAAGCATCAGCGGTGATCGAGATTTCGCTCTGCAGGCGATCAGGCAGGGGTATGCGGCTCTGGTATTGGAGCAGAGATGTTTCGGCGAAAGAAAAGACTGCAGACCCGATGACATAAACTTCATGCAAAGGGGCTGCCATACGGCCGGTCTGTCCGCGCTGCTCCTTGGCCGCACTATGGCGGGTGAACGTGTTTGGGATGTCTCGAGGGTGATGGATGTGCTGGATAACTTCTCTGAGATAGATACGAAGCGCATAGCATGTATGGGAAACTCCGGCGGCGGAAGGATTACCTATTTCGCTGCCTGCGTAGACCGGAGAATAGGCGCAGTTATGCCATCCTGTTCGGTTTGCACCTTTCGAGATTCTATTGCGAAGATCGATCACTGCGAGGACAAGTGCATACCGGGTATTATGAGATATTTCGAAATGCCCGATCTTTCCTGTCTAATCGCACCACGGCCTTTGATTGTTGTTGCGGGGAGAGAAAATCCTCTCTTTCCTTACAAAGGTGTTGTAGAAGCCTTTGAGGTCATACAACGAATATATGATGGGAGCGGCGCCGGGCAGAATTGCCGGCTTGTCACAGGGGAGGGCGGCCATCGCTTCTACGCATCAAAGGCTTGGCCTGTTTTTAACGAACTTTCCGGATGGGACAATTCAGAGTAATCCTCTGGCTGCAGGCATAAACCTGTGGCAGCTTAACACTCCCGTGGACCGGAATGAGCACCGTGGCAGATAATTGGAGGAAGATATGACGCAGATCGGAATAGAGGGAGAGAACTTCACCATCAACGGCAATCCCGCCTACAGCGAGATCGAGGGCAGCAAGCCTCAAGCGCACGGGCTGCTGATGAACGCGCGGTTCATCCAGGGTGTCTTCGATGACAAAGAAGCACCCGAGAGATTTGCCCGCTTCGGGTGGAGTGAGTGGAATCCGGAGAGGCACACGGATGAGCTTATCGCGGCGTTGCCTGAGTGGCATCGCTGCGGTTTGCGGGCGATCACCGTGGGCTTTCAGGGTGGTATGCCGGTATTCACGATCGACAATTGCACGATCATTACAATCCCTTCGATGAAGGGGGGATGCAGCTGGATCCGGCCTATGCCGGCCGAATGGACCGACTCATACGCAGCGCCGATGACGCGGGCGTAGCAGTGATCGTGAGCTACCTCTATGGATCGCAATGTCGGTGGCTAAAGGGCCCTCGTGCCATCCGCAATGCCGTAACAACGGCGTCACGCTTTCTCAAGGAAGGTGGCTACGCGAATGTGCTCATCGAGGTGGCTAACGAACAGGACATCGATGCATTCAAGATTCATCCCATCGCTTTTTATCCCGAGGGAATGGCAAGTCTCATCGACCTGGCTCGCGAGGAATCCGGAGGAATACCCACCGGCTGCAGCAGCCGCGGGAGAATCGTCTACCCCGATATAGCCGCAGTCTCGGACTACATCTTGATACACGGAAACAACCATACCAGGACCGGCCTCTACAACCTGGTGCAACAGGCGAGGGAGTATTCGCCTGGAAGGCCGGTGGTCTGCGACGAGGACTCCTAGTGCTTCGGGCAGCTCAAGGTAGCTTTCAAGACATACTCTTCATGGGGCTACTACAACAACTTCACCAAGCAGGAACCGCCGGCGGATTGGGGTATCACAGAGGGCGAAGACAGGTTCTTCGCGACGCGTCTCGCAGAAGGGATAGGAATCGAAGTCCCCGAGATCCCGGAAGAGGAGCGATACTACTTTCAAAGATTTGAGCAGCAGGCTACCTATAACGGAGAGCGGTGGCTT
>CAZLRN010000256.1:0-7029 GCA_964561715.1 uncultured Spirochaetales bacterium | reverse complement strand
ATCCTTTCCGACCTTTTTCTGAACATCGTAGTAGCCGGCAAAGATCTCCTCCGGGTGTGTCCCGATTTCCTCGATGTGTTTGGGCAGGCTTTCCCAGTTGCCGTTCAGAGCTTCCCTCTTGGACGGAAGGAGAGCACCTTCTATGTTGGAGCCCAGGAATCCCGGAATCATGAGGGCGCGTCCCATGCAGACAAGTTTGACAAAGGGAGCTCCGAGAGCAAGGGCCTTGAAGATGTGATCTTCCCGTGCCAGGCCGCCGGCGAATGCCATATCCACGACGGATTTGCCCTTGTCTGCCAGAATCTTGGCGTATTCGTACGCCTTGGAGTGAAGGAAAATCGAGGGGACTCCCCAGGATTCCATCATGTTCCACGGACTCATTCCCGTTCCGCCGCCGGAACCGTCGATGGTAAGAAGATCGAGATTTGTCTCAGAGGCGTATTTGATGGACATCGCGAGGGCTTCCATACCATAGGATCCGGTCTTGAGTGAAATTCTCTTGTAGCCCAGTTTTCGCAGGTGTTCTACGGCCTTGAGGAAATCGGCGTGAACGTCTTTCTCAGAGGCGAGATTGGTGTAACCAAGCCGCGAGTGTCGGGCAATGGACTTGATTCCACCGTGCTTGAAGGCCTCCTGCACTTCGGGCAGCTCGGGATCCGGATCCACCACATAGCCGCGCTTCTTGAGAAAAATGGCGTAGTCGAGACTTTCGACCTGAATCTCTCCGCCGATATCCTTGGCGCCCTGACCCCACTTGAGCTCGATCACGACCTTGTCGCCGTATTTGTCGATGAGGTATTCGGCAACGCCGTTTCGGGTATCCTCGACATTCATCTGCACGATTATCGCCCCGTAGCCGTCGTAATACCTAAGGAAGGTGTCGACGCGTCGGTCCATCTCCGGAGCCTTTTTGATCTTACCATTCTCGATCTCGGCCTCCCGGTCGATGCCGACCACGTTTTCGCCTACGACGATCGGCAAACCGCATAGGGCGGCGCCGACAGCAAAGGATTCCCAATATTTGGCTGCGATAAAGGTCGAACCGAGGGCGCCGGTCATGATTGGAATTCTGATCTTGGTCTTGATCTCATTGCCGAACTCAGTTTCCGTCGTGACGTTGGGAAAGACGCAGTCGTCCGGATCGTTGCTCAGCCCCTTTCGGAGAGCGTGAGCTCCATAGAGGTAGCCCTCGATTCGGAGCGAGTTGTAGGAAACACCGACGTGGGTTGTATTGCCGCTCCCGGCCGTGACCTTCGAGTATTCCCGGGGATAGAGCAGCTTGCGCCCTCTAATGCTCGACAACCATGTCTCACACCGTCCACGGCAATCAGCCATGCAGAGGGTGCAGAGCCCTGATTCTGCAGGATTGCCCCTGTTGACCGTACCGAGGGCATCATTCTGTTTTGGCCACTGAATCATAGAATCCTCCTCCTGATTTTTTGGACCTGTTAGATTATCTTATGAAAAGCCTTGTGGATCGTTTTAAACTGGCAATATATTGCCGTTTAAGATGTCCAAGACTATCATGACGCAGACATAAGGTCAACATTTTTTGGTATTTTTTTGGATAACTGCAGAGAATATTGGTGAGAGATAGGACGATTAATTATTACAGAATGTGGATAAGCGGCAATATTGCCGTTTGCTTGGTCCTCTCTTGTCGGAAGGGATCCGTCGAGTTGCTGGGCAGATAATTAGTTCTTGGTGAATAATTCGAGCTGCACCAAATGATAGCACTCATCCATTTGTTAACTCTTAACATCATGGGTAGTTGAGAAATCTCACCAAGAACTTATAAAGCTTCTGGTGAGTTATTCACCAGAAACTAATTAAGCCTGCCTGAGCTTTGCGACCCTATCTGCCAGCGTTTCGTATGAAAAGAGCCTGCTGTAGTCTACGAGCGCGGAAAGAGCACGTGAGTAGACCGGAATGCCTGCCTCTTCGAGTATGGCCACCGGATTGAGTCCGCCGATTACTATCGCACCGACCCGCCCTTCGTTGATGGGTATCTCGACGAGGGGTTGCCCCGGCCATCCGATCGCCATAAAACCACCTAGACCGACTCTTTCCACCTGTTCGGCAAGCTCCACGACCCTCTCTCGGCTTGCGGCAGGCACTTCGCGGAAGCTGGCTCCGATTTGGCCGTTTCCGTCGGTAGTGGCGCCCATGTAATCCGTCATGCCGCTTTTGATAAAAATCTCGAGAGGGTCGAGGCTGGTACCGTCGTAGTTGATAATGGCCGTAAATCGGGAGGCCTTCCAGTTCTCGATCTCCAGCAAGCCCCCAAAGCGCGATACCGTTGGAATACCATGAGCCACGAGAACGCCGTTCAAAGTGATCGAACAAACGGTCCCGATGCCGACGTAGTTTACAGGAACGATAAGATCACCGACCTGTTCTCCGGGTTCGAATATGGTCAGGAGCTTGCCCATGGCGAAGCCCTTTTCGAAAACGCTTTTCATCAGAGGATAAGCCTCATCAAGAGATCTGGTTTCAACGAGACTTGTGTTGATGACGACGGTACCAGCGAGTCGGCTTAGGTCGAAGCTCATTCGATAGGTCATCTGGTCTATCTTGGCGGCCAAGAATCCTACCTGCTCGAAAATGCGGGCCTTTGAAAGCTCGAGGATGCCCTTGTCGGTGATGCGTCTTCCCTGCCTGCCAATGTTCTCGGTGAGGGATTGCTGATCGAGAGCCAGCAGATGAAAACGAACAGTTCTCTCGCTGATGTCCATTCCCATGTTCACGAGCTGTTCCGTGATTGCTTTGCTGCCCAGGGGCTTTCGGCTCTGCTGAAGGACCTTCAGGATCGAGAGTCTTTTCCGTTCGATGCGGTCAGTCATGCTACTCTATCGTACACCTTTCTGCTTTTACTCCGCAACGGTGTCGTCGAACTCGACCCTGACGACCATCACCTCGTCGGTCATCTCGTTTACCGGCAGCTGCTTGATGCGCAGACAGGGCTTCTCCTTCCATCGCCACGGAATCGTATCCACGCCGAAGGGCAATTCCCGTCCATCGTTGAGCAGGACAGCTCGTTTGGGCTCATCGTCGATACCGGCGAGTACTGCAGCTGAGGTCTGCAGGTCGTTGCAGAGATGCACGTAGAAGGTGTTGCCCCTGCGTGTGAGCAGGATCTCGTCGTATCGAAAGAGATGTGTGGCGCTGGTAGTGAGCATGTGGGAACAGGGGATCGTGCCAACGTAGGATTCCTTGACCTTTTTGTACCACTGGCCGATGCGTTTCAGGCTTGCGATGTTTTCATCCGGAAGGGTCCCGTCGACCTTCGGGCCGATGTTGAGAACGTAGCCGCCCCCCATGGCCAGGGTCTTGTCGATGCTTTGCATCAGATGTTTGTTCGAGTAGTAGTCCTCGTCCTCTCTGTAGCCCCAGCTCTCCCGGCCCATGGCATTGCAGGCCTGGGTCGGCACTTCGAATGCACCACCTTCTGGCACATGGCGCTCCGGTGTCGAAAAATCGCCATCCGCTGGACCGCGGTCGTTGATCAAGATCTGGGGATGCATCTCCCTTATCATCTGGTTGAGGGACGGATCGTTGAATTCCACGACGTTGATATCCCAAAACCACTCGTAGAGGTCGCCGTAGTTGGCGCAGAGCTCCTTGACTTGATTCCGTACAAACTCCAGGTATTTATCCTCGTCATAGTCGTCTCCGGGACGGGGCCCGAACATCTGATGGTGCCTGCCGAGATTGGGATAGTTGGGGTGGTGCCAGTCCGGCAATGAGTAGTAAAGCCCCAGGAGCATACCCCGTTTTTTGCACGCCTCAGCGAGCATGGCCAGAACATCCTTTTTGTACGGCGTGTTCATGATGCTGTAGTCGGTGTAGGCCGTATCCCACATGCAGAATCCGTCGTGGTGTTTCGTGGTGAAGACGAGATACTCCATTCCCGCCTCCTGGGCCAAGTCGAGCCATTGCTCTGGATCGTATTTGGTGGGATTGAACTCGTTGATGAGCTTTTCGTAGTCTTTTCGTTTGTACTTTGTTCTCCAGATGACCTGCTCCTGCCACGCCGGGATCGCGTAGAGGCCCCAGTGGATGAAAAGACCGTAGGGTTTGTCGAAGAACCAGTCTCTCTTATCGCCGTAGCGTTTAACCAGGGTGGGCTTCCTTCTGATCATGCTGTACCTCCAATTCAAAGGCGTTGCTTCCAGAGTATAGTAACAATGATCAACCAAATGGAACAGCTGTTTTAGGTTCGAGGTCTGTGGCACCGCCTTCGTTTCGTCATTACCTCATAGCCTGCATACATTGGAAATCGAAGACCAGTAAACAATTGTTAGGCGATAAATCGCTTATAGTCTTTTTTGGGGATACTCAGGTTGACAAATGATTAAAACTAAAGTTAAGTATAAAACTATCAATATGTAAGGAGGCTTATTATGAAAAGAGTGCTGCTCGTGACGGTGGTGCTGATTCTCACTTTGAGCTTTGCTCTGTTCGCTGGAGGCCAGAAGCAGGAGGGAGCTAAAGAAAAGATCGTGACCCTCGAGTTCCTGATGGAGGGCGCTCCTAACGATACGATGTCTAAGCTCTATGATGAGTTCGATGCAACTCATCCGAACATCAAGCTCGATCAGATCATCTTTCCGGGTGATCCCAAAGACTATCAGACCAAAATTCTCACTCTTATGGCGGCAGGAGATGCTCCTGATATATTCGGCACGGCTGATAATACGACCTTCCGCTATGCGGTTGACAAGCTGATACAGGCGGCTCCTCAGGAGCTTGCCGACTATATCAAACAGGAAGCGCCGCCGGCGATCAAAGAGGGGCTTCTCCATTCGTTGAGCGCCAATGGGGTTATCTATGGCGCGCCGTGGACTGCGGACTGGGTCTGCCTTTTCTGGAACAAGGACATGTTTGCAGAAGCAGGGCTTCCCGGAGCGCCGAAGACCATTCCCGAAATGACGGAGTACGCAAAGAAGCTCACCAAATACGATGCCTCCGGGAAAATAGCTCGAAGCGGTTTGAGCCTCAGGGTTACCGGACACCCCGCCGGGATAGTAGACAAGTTCATCTCCTTCTTCTCGGCTTTTGGAGGAAGTATCGTGGACGATTCGCTGACAAAGGCGACGTTCAATACTCCTAACGCAAAGGCAGCGGCTCAGTACTATCTCGACATACTCTATAAGTGGAAGATCGACGCGGTAGATATCCCTGCCGATTGGAGAGCCTTCGGCAACAAGCAGACGGCCATGTTCGAGAGAGGACCCTGGGTCGTACCCAGCTTCCAGGAAACGTTTCCTGATATGGTATACGAAGGCAACTACGATATAGCGATTTGTCCCAGCTACAACGCCCCTAGCGAGTCTATAGGATTTATCGATGCCATCGTTGTGTCTTCGGGAGCCAAGAATCCAAAAGAGGCCTGGGATTTCATCAAGTGGCTCATCATGGACGAGGGACGATTTGCCCAGATGATGATCAGCCGGGGCAGTGTGCCACTTCTAAAGGGTGCCGCCAACGATCCCTACTATCAGGGCGAAGGGCGGTTCATGAAGGTTTTCATGCAACAGCCTGTATGGCGTGAGCCCCAACACAAGCATTTTTATGAATTAAAGACCAAGTTCGGCGGCTACCTCGAGAGAGTCTTCTATCAGAAGATGGGTATCGATGAAGCCTTTAAGCAGGCCGAAGCAGAGGCCAACGAAATACTGGCCCGCACGTACTAGGATTTCGACAGAGAGCAAGCGCCCCGGGGGAGTTCGCTTGCGCTCTCCCGCGGGGCCTATTTGGCTTAAATGCCTTTGGCTTAGATGCCTGTCAGGCAGGGACGCATGACCATGACAAAAGCGAAGGTTCTCAGACGCAGGAGTCTCGAGCGAAGAACAGCCATCAGCGCTGTCATCATGCTTCTTCCAATCATCTTGTTTTTTATCTTCCTTGTGTACTACCCCATAATATGGTCATTCTGGCTGTCTCTAAACCAGTATAATATCTTCGCTCACGAATCGACCTTCATCGGTATGGACAACTTCATCCGGTTGTTCAAGGATCCGGTGTTTCTAGATTCTTTTGGTCACACGGCTTTTTACGCGTTCTTTTACGTCCTGTTTGCCGTTTCCATCTCTCTCGTGTTGGCAGTGCTGCTGGAGCGGATCACGAGCAACAGGATGAAGAGCATTTACAAATTCATCTACTTCATCCCCGTCGTCTCGCCTCTCGTGGTCGTTTCCGTGCTTTGGCTCTGGTTATATGAGCCGCAGATCGGGCTGCTCAATTACATGCTCTCCTGGTTCGGCATCGCGAGACAGTCCTGGCTGCTCAATCCCAACCTGGCACTTCCATCGATTATAGCTATGAGCGTGTGGAAGGCTTTGGGATACAACCTGATCATCTTCGTAGCCGGGCTGAAGGGCATTCCCATTCAATACTACGAAGCTGCTACCGTTGACGGTGCAAGCGGTTTTCAGCAGTTCTGGCGCATCACCCTACCGCTTTTGAAACCCATCACGACTTTCGTGACGGTGATGTCAGTTATCGGATCATTCCAGGTGTTTACCCAGGTCTGGATTATGACCCAGGGAGGGCCGGTTCAGTCTACCACGACCGTGGTGTACAACATCTACGAGAACGGCTTTCGGTACTTTCAGATGGGATATGCCTCCGCCATGTCGGTTGTGCTTTTCGTCGTCATCCTTTTTTTCACGTTCATTCAGCTCAAAGTTTCGAGAAAGTAGGTGTGATAGCACGATGACTAACTACATCGGAAAGAGGCCGAAAGGTCTCAAGAGCCGAATCTCCTTGAGTTTGGTGGTCATCCATCTTGTGCTCATTGTCATCGGGCTGTCGATGGTGGTTCCCTTTTTGTGGATGCTCAGCACGTCTCTCAAGCCGAGATCGGAGGTAGAGCTGTATCCGCCCACATGGATTCCGCAAGCCCCTACTATCAAGCACTATGTAGAGGCATTCCAAATCGCCCCCTGTCAGATCTTTTTCCTCAACTCGCTGCTCGTCAGTTGTGCGGTCCCGGCATCCATCCTCTTTTTCGGTTCGCTGGGCGGA
>CAZLRN010000255.1:0-7030 GCA_964561715.1 uncultured Spirochaetales bacterium | reverse complement strand
GCGTTTACCTGTCCGTATTTACGGCGCTGTTTGTCACCTTTGCCGGATCTCTCGCTGCTTACAGCCTGGCTATATACCGCTATCCGGGACGGATCTTGCTCGGCAGGTTTGTGCTCTTTCTCTATATGTTTCCCCCTATACTCGCGGCGATTCCCCTCTATCTGCTTTTCTCACAGCTCAAGCTGATCAATACACATATCGCATTACTCATTACATATACCGCCTTCAACCTTCCGGTAGTCATGTGGGTTCTGAGATCATATTTCGTTGGAATTCCCCTCGAACTGGTCGATGCCGCTCTTATCGACGGGCTCTCCCGCATCAAGGCTCTCTTCAAGATCATCATGCCCCTCGCCGCACCCGGTATCGCGGCGGGGGCTATCATGGCCTTTATCGGAGCGTGGAGCGAGTTTCTCTTTGCCAACACCTTCATACTGAGCGAGCACCTGAAGACTCTCACGGTGCGGGTTGTGGACTACTCCGTACGCGAAGGGATCAACTGGGGGCCGATCCTTTCCATCTCGACGATTATCGTGCTTCCCACTTTCTTCTATGCCATGTTCGCCCAGAGATTTTTGGTCAGCGGGCTGACGGCCGGCGCCGTAAAAGGATAGAAAAAGCCCACAGAACTCATTTCTACCTGTTTCGATAATAGCTGGGCTTCAACAACAGCAGAAACTGTTACCCCCCTTGAGGAGACATTCAATGGAGAGAAGGACTTTGGTAAAAGACTCAGGCTATCTCGTCGGGGCCAACTACTGGGCATCCCACGCCGCCCACCGTATGTGGGAAAACTGGGATACAGAGAGGGTCGAGAAGGACATGGCATTTGCTCACTCCATCGGCTTGAATGCGCTGAGGACTTTCTTCTGGACTCCTGAGCTCAATCCCCTTCCCGGCGTCGTCGAAACCCGGGTCCTGGACCGGTTTGAGCAGTTCCTCGAGATCTGCAGAAAGAACGAGATCCGCGTTTTCCCTTCGATCTTCGTTGGCCACATGTCCGGGACCGACTGGGACATCCCATGGAGACAGGGGAGGGACTTCTGCGCCGATCCGTTTATGATCTACTGGGAAGCCGACCTCGTAAAAAAAATAGTCGGACGTTTCAAGGGCAACAAGACGGTCGCGGGCTGGATACTCACGAACGAGCTTCCAAACTACACCGGTCCTATGCCTGCCGAAACAGCAACTGTCTGGACGCGGGCCATGCACCAGGCGGTCAAGGAGGCCGATCCGCAGGCTCTCGTAAGCACCGGAGACGGCGCCCGATGCGAGGTGCGCACGGACTACGACGGGTTCCGCGTGGAGTGGATCAAAGACCATGTGGACTGGCTCGGAGTTCATTTGTATAACTACTTCCTCTACGATCAGGGCGATTGGGACGAGCTGAGGAAGTCGTACCATATTCCCTGCAGACTCCGCTATGTCGATGTCGGCAAGCCGGTGCTTCTCGAGGAATTCGGCCTCTCAGACCTCATTTCGGGAAGAGAAGAGGCGGCAGGATACTACCGATCTGTTCTCTACAGCTCCTTTGCCAATGGAAGTTGCGGGGTCCTTGTCTGGTGCCTGACAGATTTCCCCCTCTCCAGCGAGGTTCCCTACAGCTACCAGCCTCACGAGCTATTTTACGGAGTAGCCGACACCAACTACCAGATAAAACCTCAAGGCCTTGTTCTGGCTGAATTTTCTAGATTTGCAGCGGAACAGAACGCGCTCGGATACCAGATGACCGAACCCAAAGAGGCAATCTTTGTTCCGTACTATATGTACGAAGATCTGCCGCATCATAACATCGACCGGCTTCGAAACTATCGCATGCTGGAACAGACGTTTACTCTGGCCAAGATGGCCGGTCTGAATCCAGATTTTATTCGAGACACCGAAAGCCTCGACTCGTATCGTCTGCTTTTTATAACAGGGGGCGCGCGACTCAAAGCTCCGGAGTGGGAGGAGATAGAGAGTTGGGTGAAGTCAGGAGGGACGCTGTTCTACACTTACACAGGTTTCAAAGGAGGGGTATACGCGCAGAACTTCGAAGGCCTCTTCGGATGCAGACAGAGAATCCGTTTTGGCCAGCTCGAGCAATCCGAAGACGAGAGGATACAGCTGAGATTTTTGGCAGGTTTTGGCGGCATATCTCAAGATGAAACTCTGGAAATCGTAAGAGGAGCACGCAAGCTGGAAAGCGCTTATCTGCCGGTGACGGCTGAGCGGGCCAGCGTCGTGGCCGAGGACGGCCAGGGGCATCCCGTTGTCGTGCTCAACGAGCTGGGAAAAGGCAAAGCCGTACTCTGCACATACCCGATTGAATATTTGCTGCTGAACAAACCCGATGCCAATCTGGAAACCCAGCTCCACAGGCTCTATGGAGCAGCGGCGGCCGAAGCCGGCCTCGAGATACGATTTGAGGGCAAACATCCCTATGTGGAAGCCGTGGCCCTGCAAAACAAGTCAGAAAGCCTTCTCGTTGTGATAAATCACACCCACTGGCCGGTTAGCTGCACTATGCGGGATCAGAAAACGGGTACGAAAATCGAGCTGAAGATGAAAAGCAAGGCGGTGCGGGTGTACAGGCTCGAGAATCAAAGCTGGTCTCCGATTATCGAGCAAGAGTAGGGGGCTCTTCGTGTATTGCTCGGTCCCTATTGCTCAGCCCATGGCTGCGTTTGCGTCGTAACGGTCTTGCCGTTTCGAACACACTCGTCCACCAGCAGCGCAAGGTAGTGGTCCTGCGAGGCTTCGGCGAGGCTGTAGAGGGGAGGCCCGCCTTTGGTGTACGCCTCCATCTTCTCCAGACAGGATGCGACGGCTATCTCATCGTCGGAAAGCCTGCCCGGGATAAACGGATTCACGTACACCCACTCGTTTCCCGCGAGAATCCCTTTGAGATAGTAGCCTTCCAGATTGCCGTATTCGCCGGCTTGCTCTCTCGCCAATTCGAGTGTGATCGGCCTGTTGTAGCTCAGTAGGTAGCGAACCTCTCCGTCCCTGATCTCGCCCATTGTTCCCCGCACCAGCAGGCGTTGGGAGCGGATCCACGAGAAGTACTGATCGTATACAAAATCGTAGACGCCCAGCTTGCCGTCGAAATCGAAAAAGGCAAAGACCTGGTTGGATGTAACGATCCTCTCTTCTTTGGGGGGACCGAATCGATCGGGGCCATCTGTTATGGGGGAATCGAATCCATAGGTCGTTATCTTGGCGTTTTCATATGTGACGCCCAGGAATCTGCGAATCAGGCTTATGGCGTGGTACCAGTGACAGACCGAAATCTGAGCTTCGCTCACCTCCCCCAGCTTTCCGGAGCCTGCAATGGCGAGCCGGGCCGCGTGCAGAGGCTGCAGATGGTACTGCTCGGCTATCTGGATGCGAGGGGCTTCCTCGCGGTTTTTATTCAGATCGAGAAGACCCGGGAGGTCCTTTGCGGGGGGTGTCTCACATAGGACGTATACTCCTCTGCGTGCCAGATCGAGGCATATTTCTGGCGCAACCGCCCGCGGTACGGAGGCGACCACAAAAGAGGGCTTTTTGCTGCGAAGCAGAGACTCCACCGTCCGAAACGTCGGTACGCTCCATTTCTCTTCGACTCTCTTCCCTTTCTCTTCGTTCCGCACGACCATTGCGCATACGCCGAATCTCTCCGGAAGCGCCTGTGCGACTCTCAGAAAAAACTCCGATCTCCAACCGCCGCCCACTATCGCAAAATTGATCATTCCGCTGATACTCCTGCTCCTCTCAGCTCTTCAATGTGATCGAAACAGGCTCCCGGCCGTGTTCGTAACTGAGAACCCAGCTTTCCCCATCCTGTTTCAGTTTTCGTTCATCGCCTTCGACCAGAGCGTTCAGTGATCGATCGAAGGCCATTTGTCCCGAGGTGCCGGCCGCCCCCGTTGCCAGATACTCCCCCGGAGCGGAGCCCCGCACGATCTGGCTCGTGGTGTAGAGGAGCTTTGCCTCGGGAAGAGGGAGATCGACCCAGAGCAGCCGCGCCTCTTTGGCTCGCATCTCCAGAGATCCGCCTGCAGGCAGGAGGAGATCCTTTTCGCCCCATTTGAGATGCAGCTTGGCGCTTGCGTCCTCTCCCAGGATCGTCGCTGCTGCGAGAAGCACAGGTCCGTCCGCGGAAGCCCTTGCTATAGCAAAAATACTTCCATCGGAGGAAGATACGACTCTTCGAAGGCCGTTGGCCTCTACGATCAGATCATCAAACAGCCGCTGGGATGCCTCAGTGAAGAAAACAGGAAGAAATCCTATGACAGTCAGAGACCCGCTTCCAGCTTCGAGCCTGTAGGCGGCCGGCTTTCCGCTGTGACGCGCCAGAATGCTTGATCCTTTGGGCGGCTCAAAGTAAACCAAGGGACTCTCGATTCCAACCTCTCGTTCCCTCTCCCCGTCGATGATCCGGTAGGTCAGATCCCCGGCCTTCCTGCCACCTCTCGGAAGCGTCCCAGCTATCCGTTGACCCGCGGCCTCTGCAAGCCGATGCAACGGCTTGCCATCATGATCCATGGTGGGAACGACCGGATAGAAAACGACATCCCCGCCAGCGGCAATGTGTTCCTCGACGAAAGAGGCTCCCCTTCTCGAGATCATGCCGTTGGGCGGAATGACGAGGAGTCTGGTGGCCTCGCCGGGGCTGCGATTGGGCGCATCGAGGCTCATAAACTCGAAGTTTACAGAGAGGTGAGTGAGAACGCGACACAGCTCAGTGACGCTTTCGTTGACATCCCTGGTCAATTCGCTTGGATCCAATCCTGGGAGCGATAGGTTGTCGGGAAGCGTGACATAGCGGGCCAGCATTGGCAGCTCATCGGGTAGGCCTATGGTGACATCGAACTGCTTCTCGCCCGCCAGTATCTCTGTTTCCCAGCTTTCGATGAACCCGTTGATTCGACTCAAGATCTCGAATGGCTTATTTCGTGTCAGCTCAGAGCTGAGCGCCGAGTTCCATGTGTAAGTTGATCCCACTTTTCCGAGGCCTAGCTGGCTCTCACCGTCGTTATAAACGTAGACCGAATAGCCGTTCATGCCCGAGCCTATCAGCATCTTGACCATGATGTCCCAGTTATACGAACCCAAGGTAGAAGCCGGAAGGCTGTACCAGGATCCTAACTCGTAAATGGACGGGGGCCCCGGCAGGCTGGACATCTTCACGCATTCTATGCGCGAAAGGGTAATCGGCACCCCGTTTGAGTTCTGCTCACCGCCATAGCGAAGGTAGCAGTGTCCACTTGGAAATATGGCAAGTCTTTTGTCCTGCATAAACTGTGAGAAGCTGCCGTGGTCACCGGAGTTCCACGCCCAGTATCTGTTAACCGGCTCGTTCATGGTGAAGGGCAGGTCGAGCCCCTGCTCTCGCACGTACTCGGCCAGCCTTCGGATAAACTCGAAGATGTGCCATTTCTTGAACCGAAGCCAGTCCGACGTAAGGCGATAGTCGGAGAGGTCTGAGGTCTTCCCTGTTCGCGGTGGCTCTATCTTATCAGGGATCCTGGTTGCGAACCGCCCCTCGAGCTCGGAGCCATAGCTGCCGGCAAGCCATTTTGGCCAGAGTCCCTCCCCTTTCAATACGTGATCATCATAGAGAGAACCCTCTACGCTGTAGGAGAAGGCGAGGTTTGGCTCATTGTCCACCTGAAGCATGATGACGGGCCCGCTGTTCTCGATGCTGTAGGGTTTAATGACTGCGGCGACTTTCTCGTACCAACGGAAGACAAGTTCGAGGTATTCCGGATGAAGCTGACTTGGAACCAGATCTCCGTCCGGATCGCGGAGAGAATAGCGGCCCGAGGCATCCTTCGACTGCAGATGAGGATACCTCTCGAACAGCCAGAGAGGATGGCCTCCTCGCACCAACTCGGCGTTGATGAAAGGACCCACTCGGGCAAAAAAGTAAAGCCCGCTGTCGCGCACCAGGTCAAGGAAAGCAGCCAGGTCCCGTTCGGCCAGGCTTTCGCCGCTAAAGTCGAAGTGGCCTTCCTCCGGCTCATGCCATTGCCAGGGAATGTACGAGGCGACACAGTTGAGCCCGTTAACCACAGCCGCTTCGATCAGTTTGGGCCAGTCGGCACGCTTAGAGCGAAAATACTGTATCTCGGCGGAGCGCAAAAAGCGGGGTTTTCCGTCGACGAGAATCTGTTTGGCTTTGAGTCTAACGCTGCGGGATGCCATAATACCTACTCCTTTCTATGCAATCCTCTCACATGTGACTTGCCTGAAGCGAGTCCGGAGCGATCTGCATCAGCTCGATCCGTGTGCCGTCGGGATCTTTCACCCAGCACTGAAGATTGCCATCCTTGCCGGTCTTGACGGGCCGGTCGAGCACCAACCCGCGCGATTCGATGTCAGAGGCCGTCTTATGGATGTCATCCACGTGGAAACATGGATGGGAGAAACCGATGCGCTGCACACCGTCCTGCGGAGCCTTTCCAGACGGATAAAATAGCTCGACGAACTGACCGTTTCCGACCTTGAGGTAGCAAATCCATGGATTGCCGTTGTCGTCGGGGATCTCAAACGCCTTTTTGAAGCCGAGTATGTCACAGTAGAAGTGAAGGGACTTCTCCATGTCGCTTACCCACAGGGCCAAGTGACCTATGCCAGTGATTGCCATGTCCTCCTCCTCATCATCAACGAGCACTCTATCTGACAATCGAATCATCGGTCAACATGATCGATCCCAAAAATGGGCGAGATGGTCGTGCGGGAGCTTGTCTTTCGAGCTAGAAAAGTCTACCCTTCACCCATTCTCGTACGATGAGCACTGCAACCACTTTCGATACGGAAGAGCGGAAAATTCTTTTCTTTGCTTCCGCTTCACACTTTTTCACCCATTTCTATATGCTGGCCTTCCCGGCTCTCGTCATGCCCATAAGCAGAGATCTGGGGCTGCCCGTCTCAGAGGTGCTGAAGATCAGCTTCTGGATGTACCTGCTCTATGGACTCCCCTCAATGGGTTGGGGATGGATCAGCGATGTCTGGGGGCACCGGTGGGCCATGGGATCCGGAATCCTCATAGCCGGGGTAGGCA
>CAZLRN010000254.1:0-7073 GCA_964561715.1 uncultured Spirochaetales bacterium | reverse complement strand
CGGTAGGGCCGTTGATCGGGGGGGTGCTCGCAGATTTGATCGGCTACCGCGGCAGTCTCTTTGCCGGTTCATTTCTGCTTCTCGTCTCCTTTTGGGTCGTGCTGCTATTAGTAAGAGAAGACTTTGAGCCCGGCCCTAAAGTGCCGTTCTCCTTTTTCAAAGATACGAGGCAGATCCTCTTCGGTTCGGGACTGCTGGCCATCATAGGAATGATCGCCCTTTTCGGATTTTCTCGGAATATACAGAGGCCCGTTATTCCTCTCCTGGTGCGGGAGATCGCGGTCGGCGATTTAGGATTGGCAACCCAGGCGGGATTCGTCAGTTCTATGGCGGGCATCGCTGCTGTTATTGCAGGCATGATCTCCGGAAATCTCGCCGATCGCGGCCCCCTCCTAAAGCTCGGCTTCGTCTGCGCGGCGCTGGGCGCCGTGACGCTGATCCCCCTGCTGTTCGTCAATAGGGTCTGGCAGCTCGCCCTCTTCTACTTCATCCCACACTTTTTCTTCGGTGCCATCGACCCCATACTCAAGGTCACGGTCACACGCTATGTCTCCGAAGCTAAACAGGGGGCGAGCTTCGGTATCGTGGGCAGCGCTCAGTCCCTGGGCTGGGGGTTGGGATCTCTGGGAGGGGGCATCTTTGCCGCTTTCCTCGGCCTTCGTTCGGTTTTTCTTATCAGCTTCGGGCTCTTCGCCCTGATTTCAGCGATCCTCTACTTTCTCGGAAAGAAACAGCCACAGAGGAGTTGAGGAGCTTTGAGTCCGAGGCTGTTGAATCCCTGCCTCTAACTCTACTATCATGTTCGCGGCTTGATTCTATTTGCTGAACGCCGGCGCAAAATAGCTGGCGCAAAATACGAAGAGAGGTAAAACAATGAAATTCAGTATCTGCAGCGCCAACTACGGCACGAATCCCTTGGAAAAGATCATTCAGCGGACTGCCGAGTTGGGATTCGACGGCATCGAGCTCACGGTTCAGTACCACGCCCTGCCGACCATCAGCTCTTCGGAGCGCAGGCAGATCGTCGGTCGGCTCAGAGAAGCCGGTATCGAGTGCGCAGGCTTGCACTTCATCTTCGACAAAACGGTCCGCCTCTCCAGTGACGATCCCGATGACATCGCCCACGCAAAAGACTATACGAAGAGCGTCATCGATCTGGCCGCAGACCTCGGCACGCCCTCTATAATCGTGGGAGGCGGGGGCAACCGCTCCTTTAAGCCCGGCCAGGACAGGGCCAAGATTCGTCAGATTATGCTCGAGACTATTGCCGAGTGCGGCGAACACGCCCGCGAAAGAGGAGTCTTCCTCGGCATGGAGGCTCTGAACCGCTACGAAACCAACTTTCTCAACACCCTTGGCCAGAGCAAGAAGTTTGCCAGAGAGACCGGCTGCGCCAACGTCAAGGCGATGGGCGACACCTATCATATGAATATCGAAGAAGTGTCTCTGCCCGACGCCATCCGCGAGGCGGGAGATGACCTGCTTCATCTACACCTGGTGGACTCGAACCGCCTCTCACCGGGGGAGGGCCACACGGACATGCTCGCCGTTCTCAAAGCGCTGAAGGAGATCAATTACAAGGGATACTGCTCATTCGAAATTTTTTTAATCTCCCCTGATTTAGCCTACTTCGAAACCTTCGAAGAGACGGATAGACATATGGTGGTGGGCAAAGAAACCGTGGACAGGCTGATGGCTGCCCTCTAAACGCAAAAGGGGAGCCCTGCTGACCGAAGGCGTCTTAGACTTCAAAACCAGGTAGAAACTCTTTAGTGTGATCCAGCATCTCGAGGAACATCTCCCAGGCCCTATCGGTCGGGATACGAACGAGAGGATCGTTCAAGAGAGCCTGAAAGGCCAGGTCCCTGTCACGCTCTAAAGCCGCCTCCAGGACTGCCGCCTGAACCTCGGCAATATGAAATATGATGCTCTCCAGCATTCCCGGAAGGGGGCGGCTGACCACTGGCCGGATTTCGTCTTGCCGGAATTGGGCGTAGGTCTCGACGACAGCGCCATCGGGCATACCCGCCATCTGGCCCCGGTTAGGGATGTTGACATTCGTAACCAGAGGCTTGATGCCCAGGAGTGCCTGCATCTGATCCACACCCTCCTCGCCGGATGGCTCCAGTGGTGCGTCGGCGGAGCGCTGGGAGAAGGTCTTCATGCGCTCGACGCGCCAGCTGTAGGGGGTCAGAATAACTCCCCATCTGTGAAGCTCCTCTTCACTTCCGAGATACCAGGGCACGAATTCGACAAGATGCCTGTCCCCTGCCGCTCCCAGGACGCCGAACCTCCTGAAGTAGTCAAAGGCGATGAGAGCATCGTGGGTAAACCAGAGCTGATTCTCCCTGCGCGCGAGGGCTTCGGCGGTGTGGTCGGAAAAGAAACCCTCCTTGGCAATCATACCCCGGAGATGGGGAAAGAGACCCCTTCCATCCCAGGATGCAGAGGTGGCAAAGGTGAAGTGATTGACTCCGGCTATGTCCAGCTGAATTTCGGCGCGATCCGGCTCCTGCACGCCGAACCACTCGCCGACCAGACGGGCCAGGATCGCTTGAGTGTTGAAGACTTCGTGGCAGCACCCGAAGGCTTTGATCTCCGGCTCCACGGCATAGAGAACGGCCGTGCAGAGCGTCATGGGATTAGTATAGTTGATCACCCAGGCTTTAGGGCAATAATCCATGATCTGCCGGGCGTACTCCTCATAGATCGGCACAGCCCTTAGTGCGCGCAGGATTCCCCCCGGACCTGTGCTGTCCCCCACGGGTTGGAGAATGCCGTACTTGGCGGGTATCTCCAGATCGGCGTACCTCATGGTGATTGGTCCCGGCTCTATGGAGATGACCACGAAATGAGCTCCCTCGAGGGCTTCTTTCATAGTCTTGACGGCGTTTACCTCGAAGGAGGTCTGAGCATCCCCGTGCCCAAAAATGGTGGCAGAGACTTCTACATTGGCCTGCGCCGCCTCTAAGTTGATGTCATAGAGACTGAGCTCTCCGGTCAGATTCGGACAGAGGGCAAGGTCGCTCATCAGATGGGGCGCCCACCCCCGGCTTCCTCCGCCGATGTAGGCGATCTTTATCTCCGCATTCTTTTTGCTGTTCACAATGTGTTCCTTTCCGTCTGTCTGTGTTCTTTCATCGTGCCTATGATTTTCGCACCGAGCTCCAGTAGTCGCCCTGGACAGCTCTGACCTCATTCAGAATGGCCGTCGTTGCCGGGTCGGTCGTTACCTCAACCGGCTCTTCGGCTCTCTGATCGCTCAGCAGAGCCTGCAGCACGCTGCATATGCCTTCGGTGAGAGCCTTCAAGTTGTATCCCCCCTCGAGGGTGAATGCAATTCTACCGTCGCAACACTGCTCGGCCAGGCGCATGATGCATCGTGTCATCTTCCCGTACCCAGGGCTGGTCACGCCCATTCCGGCCAACGGATCGTACTGGTGGGTATCGAATCCAGCCGACACGAGAATCAGCTCCGGTGCGTACTCCAGCGCGATGGGCGAAAAAACCTCCTCGAAGATCGCCAGAAACTCCCCGTCCCCCTGACCGCCGGGGAGAGGCACGTTTACCGTAAACCCCTTCCCCTGGCCATTTCCTATTTCGCCGATGCGTCCGGTTCCGGGATAGTGAGGATACTGATGCACCGAGAAGTAGAGAACCTGATTGGTATCGTAGAACGAGTGCATGGTTCCATTTCCGTGATGGACATCCCAGTCGATGATAAGAACCCGGCTCATCCCATGCCGGTTGAGGGCATAACAGGCCCCCACCGCCACGTTGTTGAAGAGACAGAAACCCATGGCTCTGGCCGCTTCGGCGTGATGACCCGGCGGGCGCACAAAGGCGAAGGCGCTCACGACCCTGCCGCTTATGACCGCTTCGATAGCCTCCAGCATTCCCCCGGCGGCACGGACGGCTGCGTCATAGGAGTCCGAAGTGGCCCCCGTATCGGGATCCAGCATGGTGTAATCGCTTTCTCTCGTTTTCTCTATACGCTCGATGTAACGGCTCTCATGGATCCAGGCAAGCTCCTCGATCGTGGCGTCTCGAGGTGTGATAGCAACCAGCTGGTCCTTTTGCGGGAAATCTTCGAGCATACGGTTGATCGCTTCGAGCCGCTGCGGGCTCTCGGGGTGACCCGGGCCATTGGAGTGCTTCAGATAGAGAGGATCTCTGACAATGCCGACACATTTCATCTCGACTCCCATCTGCCCGTATTCTGCACGAAAAACGATCGTTCGAGAAGGGTCCCAGCCATAGCCAATAAAGCCGAGATCTGGAAGCCAAGATCGGGAAAACGCCATTGAAGGGAGCCATTGAATGGAAAAGATAATTCCATTAAAAAAAGATATGGAATATGCAATTCTCGGGAAAACCGGAAGGAAGGTAAGCCGCATTGGTTTTGGCGGTGCGACTGCCGGCCTGAAGAACTACATTCACGCCTTTGATCCGGAGAAGAGAGAAGATCGCGAGCCGATCATAGAAGCCATTCACAGAGCGTTGGAACTGGGCATCAACTACTTCGACACCGCTGCGGCCTATGGAGACGGCGCCAGCGAGCGGATCTTCGGCGAGGCGCTTCGGGGTACAGATCCTGAAACGATTTTTCTCGCCACAAAATCCTCCAAGGGCGATGCCCAACACGTACGCCGTTCATGCGAGAGCAGCCTCGAGAACCTGAAGAGGGATTGGATCGACCTCCTTCAGGTACACGGAACCGTATACTCCGAGGAGGATGCCGAACTCGTAATGGGCTCCATGCTCGAAGAGATGGAGAAGATGAAGCAGGAGGGCCTGATCAGGTGGGTCGGCTTTACCATCGAAGCCCAGAACGAACCTCTCTATCGATTTATCAAGAGCCGTCGATTCGATGTGATGCAGATTTCCTACAATTTCATCTTTCAGCACCCCTACGATCCCAGCTGGAAGAGCGGAAGCCTCTACGATGCCGAAGAACATCAACTAGGAATCGTTTCGATGCGCACGACTACATCGGGCACCTTTCAGAAATGGATGAAGATGGTGCATCCTGAGAACGATTTTAATTACACAAGAGCCTTGATTCAGTTCGAGCTCTCCAATCCTCTCATCGATGTCGCTCTGATCGGAATGAGAAACGTCAAGAGAGTCGAACAGAATGTCGAGATATGCGAAGACCGCTCAGGTCGCATCGACCTGAGCGAACTCCACCAACGTTACATGTAGCGCCTAGCTGCTTGTCGTGCCTGCCTAAGTGCGGGATCAGTAATCGTAGTCACCCGCTCCGGGAGGAGGCATGGGTGACTTCTCTTCGGGAATCTCCGCTATCGTGCATTCGGTGGTGAGCAAGAGCCCCGCTATGGAGGCAGCATTCTGAAGGGCCGAACGGGTCACCTTCGCCGGATCGATGATTCCTGCAGCCAGCATGTCCGTCCACTTCATCTTTTGGGCATCGAATCCAAATCCCTTTTTCTCCGATTTGGCCCGGTCCACAACCACAGCACCATCAAGACCGGCATTGGCTGCGATCTGCCGTATCGGCTCTTCCAGGGCTCGTTTGACGATGTTGAAACCAACCCTCTCGGCACTATCCATCGTGTCGGTGTCCTCGCGCGCAAGGGCTTTTAGGGCCTGCAAGAGGGCTACGCCTCCACCGGCTACGATTCCCTCTTCGATGGCGGCTCTCGTCGCTGAGAGAGCATCCTCGACTCTGTGTTTCTTTTCTTTCAGCTCCACCTCTGTGGCAGCTCCAACGTTGATAACCGCAACCCCTCCGGCCAGCTTGGCCAATCGCTCCTGTAGCTTTTCTTTGTCGTAGTCGGAGGTGGTTTCGTCTATCTCGGCCTTGATCTGCCCTATGCGACCTTGGATGGCTTTGGTTTTACCGGCGCCCTCGATAATCGTCGTATTCTCTTTGTCTATCTTAATGGTCTTGGCCTTACCCAACTGAGAGATCTCGGTGCTCTCCAACTTCAGACCGAGCTCCTCCGAAAGAACTTCTCCACCGGTAAGAATCGCGATATCCTCCAACATGGCCTTCCTGCGGTCCCCAAATCCGGGGGCCTTTACGGCGCAGGTTTTGAGAGTTCCGCGAAGATTGTTGACAACCAGGGTGGCCAGGGCTTCGCCCTCCACATCTTCTGCAATAATGAGAAGTGGTTTTCCCGTCTGCGCGATCTTTTCGAGGAGGCTCAACAGATCCTTCATGTTGGAGATTTTTTTGTCGTGGATCAGGATGTAAGGCTCATCGAGAACCGTCGACATGGATTCACGGTTCGTCACAAAGTAGGGAGACAGATATCCACGGTCAAACTGCATGCCCTCAACCACTTCGAGGTGGGTCTCCATGGATTTGGATTCCTCGACTGTGATAACGCCGTCTTTGCCGACCTTCTCCATAGAGTCTGCGATCAAGTTGCCGATTTCATCGTCGTTATTCGCAGAAATGGCGGCTACATGAGAAATCTCTTCCTTGTCCTTGATCACCTTGGCGTCTCTTCCAACGGCCTCCACAGCGATATCAACAGCCTTGGAGATCCCCCTCTTGATGCTCATGGGGTCGATGCCGGCAGCCACGCTCTTCAATCCCTCTTTGATCATCGAGTAGGCCAACACGGTAGCAGTCGTGGTACCGTCACCGGCTATATCATTTGTTTTCTTAGCCACCTCGACGAGCAGTTGAGCTCCCATGTTCTCGAAGGGATCCTTGAACTCGAGCTCCTTGGCTATTGTAACCCCGTCATTGGTAACAGTAGGGGATCCGAATTTCTTATCCAGAACCACATTTCTGCCTTTAGGCCCTAAAGTTACCTTGACAGCGTTGGCGACGTTTTGGACTCCAGTGAAAAGCTTCTTCCGCGCCTCCTCTTCAAACTGAAGCTGCTTCTTTGCCATATTCTTCCTCCTCCATAACAGATTTAGTTATCCCGTCTATCCAACGGAAAGAAGTGAGTGAAAGACCACCGCTTCGCGCCGCGGGCTCATTCGGGAGGGCTCGGCCGCCCACACCGCACCCCCCCCCCCCCCTAGCCCGCCCACCCGATGCGATGGCTTAGAAACTGCAGTCGATGCTCCTGTTTATGGAAAATAATCCA